>JAYUGD010001072.1:0-3169 GCA_043767785.1 Zavarzinella sp.
GAACGGTATTGCGGCTAACCAAACCGGAAGTCGCCGGTCAAATAACCCTTCACGGCGTTGCCTTACGGGGCTCGGCTCGCTCGGTTTATGCCCGATTCACTCCGCGCAGCAGCTCGTTTTCTCCGGCGCGGGCGGCACGTCGTTGGACGGGTTCATGGCGAAGAAGCCGTTCGGTTTTAGCGTGAAGCCGATGTACGCCATCGGCATCACCGGATAGTCTTCGGTGCGCGGGATGTGCGTGTGGCCGAAGGTGTACCAGAAGACCACGTCCGTGTTCTCCACGCTCCGGTTCTGGTCGGTGTACTTTAGGAGGCCATCGCCGCCCTGACTCTGGTTCGGGTAGTCGCCGGCGGCGAAGTTTTCCGTCTCGTCGTAGGGCGTCACCCAGACGTGGTAATCGACGAAGCGGGCGCGCTTGCGCCACCACGCATTCGGGCTGGCGAGCGGGAAGGCGTTGTCGCCGGGGAGGAACTTGTAGGCGACCGGCTCGCCGACGTGGTTCGTCACGGTCGGGTTGGTGATCTTCCACGTCCGGGCCGTCTCCAGCTTCAAGTGGTCGCGGGCGGCGGTCTCCGTCGTGAGCGGTTCACTTTTCGCATAGAAGGCGTTGCCGTACTCGTTGGCCGCGCCCTCCGGTTCCGGGACCACGTCCACGCGGTGGACGGTGTTGTTCATGCCGTCGAGGTCGAAGTCCAGCCGCACGTTGAAGAAGTGTTGATGGTTGGGGGCGTACAACTGCGGAGCGATCAGGTTGCCGTACTTCGGCGTCTCGCCCTTCGGGTACGCGCCCAAGGAGAGGATGCCCGTGAGCTTGATCTCGAACTGGATGTTGCCGTCCTGGTACAGGTACCAGAAGAAGCCGTACTCGTAGTTCTCGACCGTCGAAACGCTGGAGACGACCAAACGCCGCGAGCGGCGAACTTCCGGGGCGTCCGGCAGGCGGCGGTCGGTGTGCTTCCAGAGGATGCCAAAATCTTCCTCGTGCATGCAGATGGCGTTGGCGATGGTCAGCGGGTTGCCGCGGCTGTCGCACAGGTGGGCGTCGAAGTAGCGGATCAGGCCGAGGCAGTCGCAGCCGAGTTGCAGGCTGTTGGCGCACATGCCCATGCCGTACTCGCCCACGTCGAAGGCGTTCTTGCGCCGCTGCGTCGGCGACGGGTCGCCGTAGGGGACAACCATTTCCGTCAGCGAGGCCCGGTAGATGATCGAGCGGTCCGTGCCGCCATCGGCGTAGCGCAGGTGGTGCAGGGCCAAGCCTTCGCGGGCCGTGAAGCCGATCACGAACTTCCAGTTCTGCCATGACACCTGATTGCCTTCGACAGTGAAGCTCGGCCCGTCCGGCTGCTTGATGTCGAGCGGCTTGATGCCCGTGCGGAAGTTCGTCATCCGCGAGGCCGCGTAGTTCGCGGTCACGTCGGGAATGTCCCAGCCGCCGTACTCCTCGATGCGGATCACCTTCATCTCGTTCAGGTCCACGACGGGGCGAATCCCCTCGATGGGCCGGACGTAGCCGTTGTCCGTCGGGTCGGCCCGCAAGAAGCACAGCGGCCGGGCGAGGCGTCGCGTGCGGTCCTCTTCGGAGCCGTAGTTCCCCGCGCTCCAGATATCGACCATTACCAGCGAGGTGTCTTCGATGCCGTGGCGCTTCTTCAAGGCGGCCTTGAACTCGGGGGACTTGATGACCGCCTGCTCGCACTCGGCCTGCTCGTCGATGGTCATGCTCGGCTGCACGCCGGGGACGTGCTTCCACGACAGCACCTTCTGCGACGTCAGGCAAACGACCGCCTCGTAACACGAGTTGGTCCCGTTGTCGAACAGCACGGCCGACGACTGTCTGGCCAGCCCGGTCTTCCCGGCGTGGACGTCGGCCTTGTTCGGGTATTTCAAATTCACGGTGACGAACCGCGTGGTCGGCGTCACCGTGCCGGAATCCCTCAGGATGCGGACGACGTTGGATACTTCGGCGGCCGTGAGCGGCTCAAGCGGGTGCATCATGGCGGTGTTGGGGTTGATGGCGGGGGAGGTGGGGTCATTCTAAATGGCCGGGGACGGATGACCAATGACCGATTGAAAGCGGTGACTGTTTAGCCGCGACGCGACGCTTCGGAGTGGAGCGCGGGCTGACACCCGAGTAGCGCTCGCCGCAAAGGTAACCTCCCCCCCGGCCCCCTCTCCGAAGCGGAGAGGGGGAGCAAGTGGGCGAAGGCCGCTTTGGTTTGGTTCCCCCTCTCCGCTGCGGAGAAGGGGTTAGGGGGTGAGGTTGCCTTTGATGTTTGGGGTGAGGTTGTCTTTCAAAACGTCCCCCACACCACGCCTTCCACATGCTTGTCACTCTTATGCGTCTCCGCCCATGTGACCGCATCTTTGGAAGTCAAAATCCGCCCCTTCCACGCGACGCCGACGAACAAACCATCTCCGTATGCAGTCACCTGCGGGGCGTTCTTGTTCACCTTGCGCTCCCACGTCTTGCCGTCCGCGGAGAAGTAGGTCGCCCCGGCGCCGACGGCCACGAAGTGGTCCTTGGCCCAGACGACGGAGTTGATGTGCTCCCCCTCCTCGCCGACTTGCTTATCGGTCCACGTCAGGCCGTCCTTGGTGGCCATGCGCAGGCCGTGCAGGCCGACGCCGACGAAGACGCCGTTGCCGAAGGCCACGTCGATCAGGGTGTCGAGGGGCTTGCCGTCCGGGGCTTCCTTCCACTCCTTGCCGTCCGGGGACGCCGCCCGCCGGCCGCGGTCGCCGACGGCCACGTAGACGCCGTTGCCGTAGGCCAACCGCCGCAGGATGTGCTTGCCGGGGATGACGAGCGGCTCGGTCCACGTCTCGCCGGTCTTGGTGAACAGGACGAACGGGCTGGACGAGCCGACGCTGCCGGGGTCGCCGCCGAGGGCGACGAACTGGTCCTTGCCGAAACCGAGGCCGCGGGCGTACTTCACGTACTTGGCGTCGATAAACTGCGTCTTCCACGTCTTGCCGTCGGCCGTCGCGGCGAAGATGTTCCCGCCCCCGTACCCGCCGACGGCGACGGCCCGCCCGTTCCCGAAACTGACCGCCCGGTACGTCTCGCCATCCTTGCCAGTGAACCGATCCGTCCAAGTGACGCCGTCAGCCGACGCCATGCGAAGCCCGTCGTGCCCGACGGCGATGAAGAGGGAGGGCATTGGATGCT
>JAYUGD010001073.1:0-8774 GCA_043767785.1 Zavarzinella sp.
CTGCGTCCGCCGCAGGACGATCTCCAGGGCGGCGGCCTCCCGGTCGCCCCCCACCTCTTGGAACCGCCGCAAATGCCGGTCGGCCGCCCGGAAGTCGCCGACCCGCCGGGCCGTCTGGGCGGCCACGAGTTCGGCGGCCGCGTCGGCGGCGTACCGGGCCAGGTAGTCGTCGAGGCGGCTTTGGGCGAGGGGGAAGTCACGCTCGCTGAGGGCCGCCTCGACGGCCGCCAGGCGGCGGGATTGCAGCCGGTGGGAGACCAGCCCGATGACCAACAGGCCCGCCGCGACGCCGCCGGCGATCAGCAGCGCCAACATGCGAGGGCGACGGACCATGGCCATTGTTGCTCCCCGTGTGTGTCCCCGGCCCGGCCTATTTGTCCGGGCCGGCCCGCCGCCGGTGAACGTCTGCTTGTTGCCGGTCGCCGGCCGCGTCGAAGTATTCGGCCAGCGCCCGGTGCGTCGCCGCGTGGCCGGGGTCTTCGGCCAAGGCGCTGAAGTACCACGGCAGGGCCACCTCGGCTCGGCCCAGTTTGCGGTGAACGTCCCCCAGTTGCCGGCGGAGGTCGGGGGCCTTCGGCTCCCGCAAGACCCGCTTGTACAAGGCGGCCGCCTCGGCCAGCCCGGCGGACAGTTCCGTGAACCGGGCGAGGTGCCGGGCGGCGTCGGCCGGCCGGCCGGCCGCCGAACAGACTTGGGACAGTTGGTAGAGCGAGGCCGGGTCGTCCGGCGGGTTTCGGCTCGCCGTGGCGACCCACGGGCCGGCCTCGGCGCCGCGGCCGTCCGCCACTTCAATCCGCGCCCGCATCAGGTTGGCGGCCGGGTCATTCGGCACGCGGGCCAGGACGCGGTCCGTCAGTTGCCGGGCCGCGTCCGGGCGGCCGGCCGCCAACTCGCACTCGGCCATGCCCAAGGCGGCCTCCCGGTCCGCGGGGTCTTTCTCCAGCACGGCCGCGAAGTGGGGGGCGGCGGCCGCGGTGTCCTTCTTTTGGTGCAACAACAGTGAGCCGTACCGGCGGCGCGCGTCCGCGTTTCCGGGGTTCGTGGCCAACACGGCCAGGTAGTCCTCCTCGGCCGCCGGGTATTGCTCGAAATATTCCAGCACGGCCGCCCGGCCCAAACGCGGCGGCCAGTCGTCCGGGTAGCGGTCGATCCACAGCGCGTAACTGCCGACCGCCGCCTCCAAATAATGGACGTTGCGGTAGCCGATCGCCATCGCCTCGAGAATCAGCTTGTCGTCCGGGCTATTGGTCTGGACGAACAGTTTGAGCGTCCGCTCGTTGGCCCCTTGCGGGCCGGCGGCTTGGGCCTCGGCGAGGTGACGCTCCAGTTCGATCTCGGCGGGCGGCCAGCCGAGTTTCGCGGCGTCGCGGAGGTAAAGGGCGGCGGCCGGAAGGTCTTCGGCCCGGCGGCACACGCGGGCCATTTGAAACCGCGCGCGGGCGTGGTCGGTATGCCCGGCCAACACGGCCGCCAACCGGGCCTTGGCGGCGGCGTACTCGAAGTGATCGGCCAGCCGGACGGCCTCGTCCACGTCCCGCTCGGCGCGCCAGCGGGGGTAGCCGACGTAAGCGGCCACCCCGATCACGATAAGGGCGGGGACGGCGACCCGGAGCGCCAGTAACTTCCGCCGGGTCACGACGGCCGGATTGGGTGTCATGGCCGAATGCTCACGCCGGGAGAGTGGCCCCCGCCGCGGGGGCGCGGGGACAGTGCGGTCAGGACTTCTTCTTGACTTCGTACTTCTTCATGCCGTCTTGAACAGACTGCTTTTGCTCCGGCGTCTGTGGCACGACTTCTTCCTTCGTCCCGCACCCGCCGCCGGCCGCCATTACCGCCACCCCGAACGCCAGGCAAATGAACCGTCGCATGAAGAGAACCCTTCGTGGAGCCGTGAGGGAAAAAAGGGGTCCGGGCAACCGCCCGGACCCGCGGAATCAACGTCACGTCGCCGCCTTACGGCAGGCTGACGCTCACGCCGTCGTCCCGGATCGCCAACCGGAACAGGTCGGCTTGGTTGATCGTGTCGCGGACGAAGCGGACCGACCCGTCGCCGATCACGAAGTTGGCCCCGCCCGTGTGGGCCGAGCGGACGGGATTGTTGTTGCCCATGTTGAAGCCGACGCCGGTCCCGGAAATATTTTCCGCCCACCCGATGTTCCCGGCGTTTTTGTTTTTCTTGTCGTTGATGTCGTACCGGAGGGTGGTGCAATTAAACCGCCGGTCGTCCCCGTTGTTCCCGCTCCCCCCCATCCACGCGCCGTGGGGGCGAGACCCCCGCCAGTCTTGCTTGCCGCCCCCGGTGTCGGTCAGGAAGTCCGCCTGTTCGCCGACGGCCAGTGTGTTGGACAGGCCGTCGGACACGGCCGCAAAGTTGATGCCAACATTGGTCGCGTCGTCGAACAGCATCCCGCGGTTGCTGGCGACTCCGTTATTGAAGGTCTGACCCGTTTTGTTCCCGGTCGGGTCCACCGCCCCGGCGATCCCGACATAATCGGTGGTCGCGTGGGGCACGCCGATCCCCGTGTCCGACTCCGTCTTCGGTTGCGAGCTGGACGGGCAGTACAGGTACTTCGGCGTGAACCCGCTCAGGGAGGTGATGTTGACGTTGGCCGAAGTGTTCCACACCGTTTGCTTCAAGTCGAGTTTTGAGAACATGCTGTTCTGTTCCATGTACGGCAGGACGTACACCTGCCACGACGAGCCCCACCCGCTTGTCGTCCCTTCGACGGACCGGGCGCCGGCCGGCAGCGTGCCGTTCGTGTCGTGGAAATTGTGCAGGGCCAAGCCGTACTGCTTGAGGTTGTTCGAGCAGGCCATGCGGTTCGCGGCCTCGCGAATCTTCTGCACGGCGGGGAGCAACAGGCCGATGAGGATCGCGATGATCGCGATCACCACGAGGAGTTCGATCAGCGTAAACGCCGACCTCCTCCGGAGAAACCGAACCATGTGATGCATCCTGAGAGAAGAAATTAATGACAAACAACCACCTTACAGGTTAGCCGCTCCGCACGGTTTAAGCAATGCGATTACCCGGCGTTGTCACCGTGCGGAAACAGTCAAGGCGTCCCAATCCGGCGGCGGGCCGACGGCGACGGCAACCCGCCCGCTTTCCACGCCGCCGCGCTCGCCCCCGCCGTCTCACCGGGTTGGACGCGCAGAACGCCGGCCGCCGCCAAGCGGTCGCCCGCCGCCCCCGCGCCGGCCCCCGATGTCTCGTTCGAGATCGGGCTTGTCATGGCCGGGGCCGGCGGCTTTCCGCGGCTCGGTTTTCAAGCCGCAAGCCGCAGACCCGGAGAATCATTGGTTTGCCCGCAGGAACCGCCAGCGCCTGGATGCCGAGCAAATCCGCGACACCGTCCTGCTCGCCGCCAACCGCCTCGACCTGACGATGGGCGGCCCGGGCGACCGGCAATTGACTCGGCGCCCCGGCGTCCACGTCACCCCCGGCGTGGCCGACGCCGCCTTCGACCGCCAAGCACGGGTGGCCCAGCCTGTGTCGGGCGCTGTTCAACAGCGCCGAGTTCGTCTTCGTGAACTGACGATTTTGAAGCCGAGCGAAGCGAAGAAGGCGAGCCAGTAGCGTGAGCGCCTGGAGGACCCGCCACGCCCGCGACCGCAAAAGGGCGAGTCTTCGAAGCCCGACCCCACAGCCCGCGACGGCCCGCCGTTCCGGGCGCCAATTGTTCGCCCCCGCGGGCCGGGCCTCGAAGACTCGGCCCTTGGCGCACGGACGCCGGAAGACTTGCCGCACGTGCGCGTCCACGGCGTCGCGGAGATGAAGGAGTTTGAACTCCGCAAGTTCCTGCGGCGGGAGCCGAAAGTCGAAGACCGCATGAGGCTCGGCGAGATCGACGACCCGCTGATTCGCCGGCTCTACGACCTCTTCGGCGGCACCCCGGGTTTCCTGGTGAGCGTCCGGGCGTGGCTCGCGGACGGCGACATCTCCGAGTGGGAAGACGAAATCCCCGAAGACACGCCACTGGAGGAAGCGAGGCAGGCGTATTGCGAACGAATCATGCTGCCGAAACTGTACGCCCTTCTGTCGGCGACGGGCCAACGGATGGCAAGTCTGTTGGCGGTCAGCGAATTACCGTTGCCGGCAGACGGACTGGCGATGCTTTCGGGACTGTCATCTGAAGGGGCGCAAGCGGCGGCAAACGAAGCGGCCAACTATGGTTTGGTGCAACGCTTCGCCGAGTCCGAGTTCCCGACGAGGTATCAGGCGCCGGGGCTGATCCGCGGCTGGCTCTCGGGGGAGCCTCGGCTGTCGCCGATGGACCGAAAAGCCTCTAATTCCGCATTGGCAAAATTTTGGAAGAAGTGCTGTGAAACAGGTCGCGGACGTGAACTCCAAGTCGCGGTCGATGTGGAATTGCTTGCCTGTCGTACTCACGCCAGACGAGCCGAATTGAACGAAGAATTCCGCTGGGCGACTCTTCATCTGTCTGTCCGACTTGAACGAATTGCCGAGTGGAGACAAGCACGAATATTATTGGATGAGATTCCCGTGTCCGAGCGGGATGGTCCTAGTTGGCATAACTTGGCGACCATTGATCTGAAGGAGGGGAAGAACGCGGAGGCCCGGGCCGGCTTCACCAAGGCCCTTGCCATTTTTCAAGCCATCCACGACTCGGCCGGGCAGGCTGCCTGTCGGCACCAATTGGCGTCGATTGATTTGACAGAAGGGAAGAACGCGGAGGCCCGGGACGGCTTCGCCAAGGTCCTTGCCTTGCGGCGGGAGATCGGCGACCGGGCCGGTGAAGCCGCCGCGTTGAACCAATTGGCATCCATTGACTTGAACGAGGGGAAGTACTTGGAAGCCCGAAGGGGCTTCAACGAGGCCCTCGATATTTTTCGGACCATCCCCGACCAAGCCGGGCAGGTCGCCACCTTGATTAACTTGGCGACCATTGACCGAGACGAAGGCAAAAACGCGGAGGCCCGAGCCGACTTTACTAAGGCCCTCGCCATTTTTCAAGCGACCCACGACCGGGTTGGGCAGGCCGCGGCTTGGCTACAGTTGGCGACGGTTGACTTCAGAATGGGGAAGAACGCGGAAGCCCGAGCCGGCTTCACCAAGGCCCTTGCCTTGCGGCGGGAGATCGGCGACCGGGCCGGTGAAGCCGCCGCGTTGAACCAATTGGCGTCCATTGACTTGAACGAGGGGAAGTACTCGGAAGCCCGAAGGGGCTTCAACGAGGCCCTCGATATTTTTCGGACCATCCCCGACCAAGCCGGGCAGGCCGCCACTTGGCACAACTTGGCGTCCATTGACCTAGCGGAGGGGAATTTCGCGAAAGCCAAGGCTGGCTTCGTCTCGGCCTTAGTCCTTCGGAAAGCAAGCGGCGACCGGGCCGGTGAAGCTGCCGCATGGTACCAATTGGGTATGGTGGCTTGGGAATTAGGGAAGAAGATTCAAGCCGCCAAACTTGTGGCGATTTGTCTGCTGATCGATCAAGATATCAGTCACGGAAACAGCTCGTCAGACATGGAAACACTTCTAAAGATGAGCATAAAGTTGGGCTTCCAAGTACAGCAAATTCTCGAATTGCAGGAATCTACCCGCGATTCCTATCAACAAGACCGCGGCAAAAACCTTCTCGCCGAAGCCTTCAGCGACATTCAGTGACGCTTCTGCTTGCGCGGTTGCCCAGTGACTTCGACCCGCACCGGGACGCCGCCGACTTCCGTGGGCAGTGTGGCCGCGCCGGCCGGCTGACTCTGCAAATTTACTTTGAGGCCGTAGCCGTCGCCGATGCGGGTGATGCCGACGCCGACCACCGTCGCCAGCGACTGGAAGACCGTCGCGGCGAGCGGCTTGGCCGCCCGGGCTTGGTCCAGCGTGATCGGGAGTGACGTGGCCATAGCGCCATCTTAACGGAAGTTTAGTCCGCGACCAAGTCGGCCTGGAGGGCGTCGAGGACCGCGCGGAGCGGGTTGGCGTAGGTCAGCCCCTTATTGTTCGCCCCGCCGAGGTCGGTGCCGGCGAAGAGCAAGGCCACTGCCAACCGGGTGTCGGCCTCGACGATCAGCGACCCGCTGTCGCCCCCTTGGCTGAAGGGCTTGTCGCCGGCGCCTTCGATTTCCAATTGGTTGTCGAAGCGGAGGTTGCCGATTTCGTATCCGACGACGACGTTGTCGAGTTCAAACGCCGTCACGCGGCCGCGCGTCAGGCCCGTCGTGCGGCCGAGTTTAGCGACGGCCGTACCGACGTCCACGAACTCGGCTCCCAACCCGGCCAGCTTGCCAAGCCCGCGGATCGTCCGCGCGTCGTACTCTTGCCCCGCCGCCAACTGGGCGATCGCGGCGTCGATGACGTTCGCCCCCTTCTTCTTCATCCGCACCATGCCGGCCAACGCCGTCACGATGTCGGCCGGGGCGACGCCGCCGTCGAACGCCCCTGGTTGGAGGACTGCATCGCCGGCCCTCGCCCGATTCTCGTTCGCGAGCACGTGGTTGTTCGAGAGGATGCAGACAGTGTCCGTGCCGCGCTTGCGGACGAACGCGCCGAGGGTGCCGGCCGTGACCTTGACGTGCCCGACCGAGACGCCGATCTGCAAGGGCCGATGCCGTTGCCGGTTCCACTCTCCCGCCCGCTTGCTGACCCGGCCGATGAACTGGACATCAACTTCGTCCTTCGCCTGCTTGCGAATCTTCTCGATCTCCTTGCCGCCCATGAGTTCCGCCCGCTGAACCCGGACCGCGAGCTGGAAATCGGCCGCCGACTTCCGGGCGACGCCGAGGGCGATGGATCGGTGGGCGTCCGACGCCGCGGCCATTTGCCCGGTCGGCAGGCCGAACGACTTGGCCACGTGGCCCGCCTCGGCAAAGGGCGCGAGGACCGTCTCTGTGAGGTGTTGTTTCAACCCGCGGGCGGAATTGAGCAGCATGGGCGGCCTCCCTCAGACGGTTGTGCAATGGCGCGGCATTTCAAGGCGTCTGACGACCCCTGAATTAGTGATTGCGACCGTATGGTCAACGACGAGAGGATGGAGTGACGGGTGAGGCGGCCATTACAACCGGATAGTTCCCCCATCACCCGCCCGCGAGGCCGAATCGCTCGGATTGCCAGGAATTCGCCCAATCGGTCGCGCGCAATGGCAGACTGGCTGGCAGACCTTCACAATTGGCCGCGCCGGCGGGAAGGGAAGCCGCCGTTCAGCGGCGGGGCGCAAAAAAATGGCCGCTCAGGACAATGAGCGGCCAAATAGGAGTGACCCTATCGGGATTCGAACCCGAGTCGCTGCCTTGAAAGGGCAGTGTCCTAGACCACTAGACGATAGGGCCGTGCGTTATTTCTTAGCGGGGCGGCCCGGCCGCGGCAAGAAGTGAATCCGCGCGAGTTTCGGCGCATCCAAGGGGGGTGCAAGACAGTCGGGAGATCGCTAGAATCTCCCGTACCGACGCCAACCCACAAGGAGACAATCATGGCGAGTCCGAACGTCGTCGAATTCACCACGGACAACTGGCAGGCCGAAGTCGTGGGCAGCAGCATCCCCGTCCTCGTCGACTTCTGGGCCCCGTGGTGCGGGCCGTGCCGGGCCTTGTCCCCGACCATCGACAAGGTCGCCGACCAGTTCGCCGGCAAGGTGAAGGTCGGCAAGGTCAACGTGGACGAGAACGGCGACCTCGCCGCCCAGTACGGCATCAACACCATCCCGCGCCTCATGGTCTTCAAGGGCAGCGACCGCCCCGTGCAGACCGTCAACGGCTCCATGAACGAAGCCGCCATGACGCAAATGCTCAACGGCGTACTGTAAGACGGGTTGCCGTTGCGACCGTAAAAGGGGGGCGGCCGGGCGCGACAGCGCCGGGCCGCCCCCCTTTTTTTCGTCGGCCCTTTCCGCCGGCCCGCCGCCGCGATACCGGGTGAGAGTTTGCCCCCTCTACCGGAGTCTCGCCATGTCCCCTTTGGAAGTCCGCACCCTGCCTGTCAGTGAGTTGGTCCCCGCCCCGTACAACCCGCGGAAGAAGTTGAAGCCGACCGACCCGGCGTACCGCAAACTCGCGGCCAGCCTGCGCGAGTTCGGCCTCGTCGAGCCGCTGATCTGGAACGAACTCAGCGGCCACGTCGTCGGCGGGCACGCCCGGCTGGCCATCCTGCGCGAGCAGGGCGTCGCCGAAGTCCCGGTGTCCGTCGTGCGCTTGACGCCGGAACGGGAGAAGGCCCTCAACGTGGTGCTGAACAACCGCGAGGCCCAGGCCGACTTCGACCCCGCGAAACTCGGCGCCCTCCTCACCGAGTTGGCCCCCCTCCCCGAACTCGACCTGACCGGCTTCACCGCCGCGACGCTCCGGCACTTGACGCTGGAACCGCTGGCCCTCGACAAGGAACCGGAAGTCCCGCCCGGCCGCGTGACCGTCTCGCTGGAAATGGCCGACGCCGTGTATGACGCGATCACGCCGACGCTGGACGAGTGGGTGCGGGAACACGGGGTGCGGAGCCATGTGCGAAGATGACTCCGCAGTTCTTGGCGAGCCGACGCTGTCACGCCTGACAGTTCATCACATCTATTGGCATTGACGGGGATCGGAAAACGGAGTCCGAGGGTCTTCTCCGGAGGGTCTTGACGATGACGACGGCCGTTCCGCTGGCTTCGGTTGTGTCGGCGCTCTTTGGCGACCTGGACTTGGGGGACGAGCGGCGGGATCGGCGGTTCCGAGTCGTGGCCCAGGCCATGGCGGACAGTCCGGGGGCGTCACGGCCCCAGATCGTTCCCGACCCGTCGGCGTACCACGCGTGCCGCCGGCTGTTCGACGGCCCCCGGTGCACG
>JAYUGD010001074.1:0-3164 GCA_043767785.1 Zavarzinella sp.
GTCATGATGAATTCCTTCGCGTTGACGGTTTTGGCGGTGCGGTACATGGGTCGGATTCCCGTGATTGTTTCAGTTGGTCCGGTTCACGGGATGAATGAAATGCACGACCCGTGCCACGACTGGAATATCTCGCGAGGGTTCCGGATCGCCATGTCGGTAAGTGGTTTAGCCGAGCCGTGTTGCGGCGCGGAAAATGATCGCGGGGCCGGGGCGCGCCGGGGCCGCGTGAGTTACAACGCGAAACGCGGATTACAAACTTGAGGGGAATGTCTACAAAGCGGCGAAAATCTCAAGAAAAGCCCACGGCCGGCCGTGGGCTTTCGTGCGTGGTCAGGTCCGGTCTGCCGTCACCCACAAGAGGTAGGCGACGCGCTCGCGCATCACATGGGAATACGCCGACCGCCGCTGTTGGAATCTCGCCCAAGCCGCGAACAAACCGCTAATGCCGATCGCCGCCAACGGGCAGCAGACCGCCTGTAAAGGCACCATGACGCGGGAGCCTCCGTACGGGGACACGTGATGTAGAAACTGGCGGGGTCGCCGGCGGGGATGGGGTGGGGAACCGCCGACACCAGTATCTAGAGCATCCGCGGGGGGCGGTCAAATGCGGGCCGCGCATTTGTCCGGGGAAAATGGGTCAACTTTCCGGCTCGCCACGAAGTCCGGCCAAGCCCTCACTTCCGAGGCGGACGATGCGCTGGTCTTGGTCCACCCGGAGTTCGAAGATGTCGTCTAGTTCCTCGTAGCTCATCACCTCGACGCGGGCGCCGGGCTTCAGGCCGAGCGAACTCCAACGGCGCAGGCGGGCCGGGTTGTCGTCGGCGGCCTCGCGGATGGTGACGAACCCGCTGCGGCAGTCGCACAGGCGCTTGAGGTTCCGGCGGAGCATTTCGCCGTTCGCCGTCGGGATCGGGTGCCCGTGCGGGTCTTCGTGCGGCTCGCCCAAGTAGTCGGCGATGGCCGCTTCCAATCGCGGGGAGATGGCGTGCTCCAGCGCCTCGGCCTCCGCGTCCACCTCGCTCCAGTCGAGTCCCAGCACTTTGGTGAGGAACAGTTCCAGAAGCCGGTGCCGGCGGATGACGCGCCGGGCCTCGGCAACGCCGGTGGCCGTCAGCTTCGCCCCGGACCCGGACTCGTACTCGATGAACCCGTCTTTGGAGAGCCGCTTGAGCATCCCGGTGACGGACGGCGCCCGCACGGCCAGCATCCCGGCGATCTCGTTGGGGGACACCATGGCGTCGTCCCCGCCGAGGCCGTGGATGGCCTTGAGGTAGTCCTGCACCGCGGAACTGGGTTCGGTGGACATGGGAGATGTTGTATGGACCGGGAATTAAGTAATCGCCCACGCCACCCACAGCAACAGCCCGAACACGATCCGCAGCCCTGATTGCAGGGCGATCCACCAGAGGTTGCTGTGCAACAGGCCGCGGCCGTCTTCCAAGGCCTTTCTCACTTCCACGTCCACCATCGCCCGCGGGTTGAGGTACCCGAACGTGAGTGTGGAGATGACCGGAGCCTTCCACGAAACTAGCCAGTGCTCGGCCTCGTCGAGGTACTTGCCGGTCTCGACGGGGTCGATGACGCCGACGCTGTAGACGAAGTAGCCGTCCACCGCGAACATGGCGGCGGCGGCGACGCCGAGCGGGATCAGCATGCCCCACTCCCCCAACAAATCGGCCAACGTGAGGGCGGCTTGCGGCCAAATTAACCGGGAACAGACCGTCTGGATGAGCAGCAGGCCGACGGCGACGCCGAGCGGCCGCAGGGTCGTCCACGTCATGAACACGAACCAGTGTTTTTTGATCTGTTGCAACACACGCGGCCACCGGCCGGGGGCGGCCAGCACGATCTGGGCGACATCTTGGTACTGCTGGAACCGCCGCACCGTGCTGACGAGGAAAATCGCCGCGAGGTAAAACGTGAACAGGTTAATCAGATTCAACAGCACGGGGGCGATTCCGGTCAGGGGTCAATTAGTGAGCGGGCGAACGAACCAGAGGAAGTCGCAGCGACCCCCCCCAGCCCCCCCTTGCCAAGGGGGGGAGGAAAACCGGCGCCCGCCGATGGGTTGAAGCGACACGCGGCGGTTCGCTCTATCTTCTCCCCCCCTTGGCAAGGGGGGGCTGGGGGGGGTCGCTGCGACTTCCCCCACAACGTCGGCCATCCTCACTCCTAATCCGCCGGCGTCGGCTCCCCGCCGTTGCGGGTACTCAACGCGGTCAGGGCCGGGGCGGTGATGGACGTCTTCATGAAGCGGACGCTGCCGTCCGCGTGGGCGAAGTTGACGCCGCCGGGGTGCTTGCTGCCCCACGAGCTGAGGCGCTTCCAGTAGCTCGCGGAGATGGTGTTCCAGTCGATCGGCGGCGGGGGCATCGGCGGGGGCGGGGGCGTGTACGCGGTGGGGAAGAAGTAGTTGATGCCCCCCTCCGCGCTGAGCGTCACGGTGGCGATGGCCGACTGCCCGGCCGGGGCCGCCCACGCCCCGAACGCGGAGAACGCCTGCAACGGCGGGTTCGGCGGCGTGATGAACGTGGCCGACAGGTAGCTGTCAATGTTCGCGTCCCCCAGCACGCGCTCGCCCATGAGGAGGGTGTTGCTCGTCCCGTCGGTGATGTCGGCCATGCGCACGGCCGAGTTCAAATGGAAGACGCCGTCCTGCGTGGCGTTCTGCGGCGGGAACGACTTCGTGCCGCCGTTGCCCGCGTAGGTGGTCATCCCGACCCACATGGACCCGGTGTTCATGGGGTTGGCCGTGACGGCGGCCGACGGGCAGACGTAAATGACGACCTTCGCGGACGCCGGCGTGCCGACCGCCCCGAAGTTCGCGCCCGGGGTCGTGAAGTTCCACTGCTTGTAGATGTTGTCCTGCTCAATGAACGGCAACAGTTCCACGAACAGGGAGGTCGTCCGCCCGTCGCTGCCGGGGGCCGACACGCCGGTCGGAAAGGCTTGGTTCACGTCGTGGTAATTATGGCACCCCAGGCCGAGTTGCTTCAGGTGGCTGGCACACCGCATCCGGTTGGCCGCCTCGCGGATCTTCTGGACGGCCGGGAGCAGCAGGCCGATCAGAATGGCGATGATGGCGATGACGACGAGCAACTCGATAAGGGTGAAGGCGGGGCGCGCGGCCGGATTTGGCGAGACGCTGTCAGGCGTCGGGTGAT
>JAYUGD010001075.1:0-3161 GCA_043767785.1 Zavarzinella sp.
CATGATCGCCTTCCGGAGTTGCTTCACCAGTTCGCCCCGGGCCTCGCCGGCCGACTCACGCCGCGGCTGCCGGGAGTGTCGGCGGGCGATTTCGCCGAAGTAGAGAAGTTCCTCCAGTTCCCCAGGGCGGGCCGCGAACGCTCTGTTGGCCGCCTCAAAAAGCGAGGCCAATTGGCCGGTCGTGAGGACGCGGGCCGCCGTTTCGGCGGCGTGGACGCGGAACGGGGCGGCCAAGGGGTCGGCCGTTTCGCGGCGGCCGTCGAACACGACGCCCAACGTGTTGATCACCGTCCGCTTCCAGTCCGCGACGGCCGAGGCGTCGGCGGTGGGGCGGGGGCGGTCGTTCAACAGGATGAGCGCCGCCGTGTATTCACGCCAGTGGCCCCGGGCGTCCTTCCAAGTGAACGTGTGCGGCTTCTTCTCGGCTTTGATGATGCGGTCGTGGTAGTAGTTGACCGGCTCCCACCACGCTTGGCCCGGCCCTGTCCACGGCGCCGCCGGACTCTTGTGGTCCGGCCAAAGAACCGCGGGCGGCGACTTCGAACGGGCCGCGAGGGCGCACACGGCCGGGCCGTCCGTGACCGCGAGCAGCCGCGCGACATCGGTCGGGCCGTCCGCGAACCAAGCCCGGAGAAAGGTCCACGCCGGCTCGAGTTGGTCCCGGAACAGCCACCGGCCCCCCCGGTCGGTCAGTTGAGAGTGGGCGACGCGGTCGGCGGCCGACTCGCGCTCGACGGTTTCCGCGATCGCGCCGAAGCAATTTGGCTTCGCCCGGTACCAATCGGCTGCCGGCGAATTGTCCGGGATCTCTTTGCCGGTCTCGCCGATGTCAGCCAGAAACAATTCCGCCCGGCGGTCGCGCAGGTCGTCCATATACAAGGCGGCGAACACCAACGTGTCGCTCGCGAGGTCGCCCGGCCGGATGCGGCCGCGGCGTATGGCGGCCCGGACCCGCACCACCGGCCCAGGCATCGCCATCGCGTTCAACTCGTCGCCGAGCCGGGGGAACCGCGCCTCGACGTCGGGGGCGAACCCGGCCAACTCCTGGCGGCAGAGTTCCGCGGCGACGCGGGCGTCGAGCGGCATCGGGGCCACCGTGTAAATGAACCGGGTGCCATCCGCGTCGTGTCCGTCCGGCGGGGCCTGGGTGAGCCGGTCGATGAGCGGCGGGCGATCCTTCTCGCTGGTGGCGGCGACGACAAGCCGACTGACGGTCCCGAGAAACGAAGAAAGGCGGTCGCGCAACTGACTGTCCGCGTCCGCGTCGGATTCGACGTCGTGAAGGATCACCACATACGCCGACGACCGGAGCAAGGCGTGTGGATCCCGCGAATCGGACAACAAGGGGATGCCGGCCAATTCAAACACAGCGCGGGCGAGCGCCCCGGCCACCGTTTCGGCCGGGACCGGTTGCTTGCCGAACGACGCGACGGCCTTGGCGACCAGGGCCGGCCACCGGACGAACAGCGGAAACGGCATCGTCGTTTGGAACGGCATCCCCGGCCCCGGCCGGCGCACCCGGCCGAGCAGTTCGTCCGCCAGTGGGTACGTCAGCAGGGCCTTGCCGACCCCGGCCGGCCCGTGAATCAGGCACCGGACTACCCCCGCCCGCCGGTGACGCTGCAGCAAATCGATCAGTTGTTGAGTGCCGTCCGGGGCGTGCCGGGCGTCGATCTCGGTGGCGCCGACGCGGCGGTAGCGGACGGGGATTGGCATCGGCAGCCACTTGCGGCCGCGCTCCAGCGACTCGTGGTGGCGCTTCGACAGCCAGTCCTCCAACGAGTCGCCGTCCATGGCGGCAATCCCCACCGTCGGCGGGCGGCCGACGGCCGCCGCGGCCAGCGGGTTCGGCCCGCCGCGCAAGGCCGCGTACGCCACCTCCAAGCCGGCCCACGTCGCCGGGGCGACGGCCGGCCGCAGGCGGCGGCTGAGTTCCGCGAACCGGGACCGCGGCATCGTGGCCTCGCCGCTCAGCCACCGGGACACGCTCCGCGGGGCGACCGCCTTCATGGACGGCAAATAGATGCGGACCCCCGCCGCGACGGCGTCGGCGAGGGCGGCGTCGGACGGCGGCGCGGCGTCGGAACGGCCGGCCGCCTCCGCGATGGCCGCCGCCAGCAGTCGGACGAACCGGCCGTGCGCGGCGGCTAGGGCGGGGTCGGTCAGGTCTTCGGCCATCGTGGGTTCCCCTTCATTGCTGCGGCCCGGGCCGGCCGGCAGGACCGGGGCAAAACAATGGACTCAAGTGTGTCATATCAGATGGACGTGCCGTCAGTCACGGTAGTGCTGCGGGGATAACGCCATCCCGCCGCGAATTCGGCATGATTTGTCTTGAATGACAAATTTGGATTTGACGAGGAAAAACACTTGCTATCGCCGGCGCGCACTGTCATACTCTGTTCCAACTCTCATCATTCCGGTCTTTCGACCAGATTGTTTTGAGTCTCACCAGTCGAATTCCAGAAAGGGCCTGCCATGTGTTTCAAATCGAATGGAACCCCTCGCTCTCGGTTGAACGAAGCGGTCATGGGGCCGCCGGGGCTGACGTGGGAGCAACGGCGGGACATCCTGTTGCCACACCCGATCACGAGAAACAGCATCAAAATGGTTTGTCGGTGTTGGCGGCCGAATGACGAGTTCTTCATCGAGATGGTGCAGGATCTGACACACGACAGACTGAGGAGATTGTTCGACGAAAAAAATGAAAATAAGTATGACGAGACGCGAGCGAGCCTCGAAACCTTAATCAAAGGTTATGCCCGTTTTGACGTCAAAACGGTCTTAAAAAAAAGCTTTCGTGAGGACAGCGGATTGCCGGACGATTACCCCGCCCCGGAAACCGTGGACTTGACCGAGTGCGAGCAAGCGTTTGCCTGGATCGGTGACGGGATTAACCGGCTGCGCCGGGGCGACACGACTGAAGACCGCCACGTCCTCCTCTTTCTTTGCACCTATCGGGGTTACGCCCCGTCGTTCGGATTGCCGTGCCTATCCGATGCCGAGGCCGCAAAGCGTGCGGGGTTGAACCAGGGCCATTTCGTCCGCAAATATGAACCGCTCTTCAAAAGCTACTACGGAGTGTGGGTTTACCCCACTCTGAACTCGGACACCGTGTCCGACATCGCACTCGAACTTTGGCCGGAGAAAGACGGGCGACGAGG
>JAYUGD010001076.1:0-3154 GCA_043767785.1 Zavarzinella sp.
GCCTTTGTGGTGAATGCCTTTTCTCACGCCCGGTCCTATAACGACACCTCATTCCAAATCCGTGCCGGAGTCCCCTTTGAAGATCCACGAGTACCAGGCCAAGGAACTGTTCGCGGCCGCCGGGGCGAACACGCCCAGGCACATCGTCGTCCGCACGCCGGACGAGGCGGCCGCCGCCTTCGACCAGCTCGGCGGGGCCGGGGCGATGGTCAAGGCCCAGATCCACGCCGGCGGCCGCGGGGCCGGGCAACTCAAGGGCTACGCGGACAAGCTCGGCGGCGTGAAGTTCGTCTCCTCCAGGGAGAAGGCGAAGACGGTCGCCGCCGCCATGCTGGCCCACTCGCTGGTCACGATCCAGACCGGGCCGGAAGGGCAGCCGATCAAGACGCTCATCATTCAAGCCGACGCCGAGCCGGCCAAGGAATACTACTTGGCGATGGTCCTCGACCGGGCCTCCGGCGTGCCGGTCCTGATGGCCAGCACGGAAGGGGGCATGGACATCGAGAAGGTGGCCCACGACACGCCGGAGAAGATCATCAAAGTCCCCGTCAGCCCGGAGGACGGCCTGCAGCCGGCGCAGGCCCGCCAGGTCGCCGTTGATCTCGGCTTCACCGGGGACCAAGTCGGCAAGGTCGAGGCCATCATGCTCGCCCTGTCCAAGGTGTTCCTGGAGAAGGATGCGAGCCTCGCGGAGATCAACCCGTTGGCCGTCACCAAGAAGGGGGACGTGGTCGTCCTCGACGCCAAGATCGACTTCGACGACAACGCCATGTTCCGCCACCCGGACATCGCCGCCCTGCGGGACTTGGACGAGGAGAACCCCGTCGAAATCCGGGCGAGCAAGGCCAATCTGAACTTCATCCAACTCGACGGCAACATCGGCTGCCTCGTCAACGGGGCCGGGCTGGCGATGGGGACGATGGACATCATCAAGTACCACGGCGGCTCCCCCGCCAACTTCCTCGACGTGGGCGGCGGCGTCACGCCGGAGGCCGCCATCGAAGCCTTCCGCATCATCCTGTCCGACGACAAGGTGAAGGGCGTCCTCGTCAACATCTTCGGCGGCATCGCCAAGTGCGACCTGATCGCCGAGGCCCTCGTGAAGGCCGGCCGCGAAGTGGGCTTCAAGGTCCCCGTGGTGGTTCGCCTCGAAGGGACGAACGTGGACAAGGCCCGCGAAATCCTGAACGGCGTGAAGGCCGAATTGCCCATGATCCAGTCCGCCGCCGGCCTGACGGAGGCGGCCAAGATGGTCGTCGCCGCCGCGGCGAAGGCGTAACAGGAGGGCGACGCATGCCGACGACAACGACGGACAAAATGACGGTGACGGAGTTCCTTGCGTGGGCGGATTTGCCGGAGAACCGCGGGACATTTTTCGAGTTGCTTCAGGGAGAGGTTGTACAAGTGCCCCCCCCCATGGAACACCACGGAACTTACTGCTGGCTGGTGATTCGCGCCCTGACGCTCTATCTGGCGGTAAAACCCGTCGGACGCCTGTGTACGAACGACACCGGGCTGTTCCTTTCTGACGACACTCTGCTCGCCCCGGACGTGATGCTGCTTCTGGACTTTCCCAACTTGGCGACCATGCCCCAATCGCATGTCCGCGGTGTGCCGGCCCTGTGCGTCGAAGTGCTGTCACCTTCCAACCGGATGTCCGTGATGCGTGGAAAGGTTGAGCAGTACCAGCGGCGCGGCGTCAAGTTGGTGTGGCTGATCGACCCGGTCGCCCGCTCCGTTCGGGTGCATCAATTGAACGAGTTGCCGAAGGAGTTGGACGAGACCGACACGCTGACTGGCAACGGCGTCCTCCCCGACTTCTCCTGCCTGGTGGCCGACCTGTTCCGGGTGCCGGGGGCGGCGCAATAAATTGGAGGGACGGATGACTTCCACGACGACCAGCAAGATGACCGCGGCCGAATTCTTCGCGTGGTGCGACCTGCCCGAGAACGCGGGCCGTGTATTCGAACTGGACCGCGGCGAGGTGATCGAAATGTCTCTGCCGCGGGCGCAACACGGCGTCATCACGTTATTGGTAGGACGGGCGTTTCTCGACTACCTCGACACCGGCAAGCCGGGCGAAGCGTCCGCCGAAGCCGCGTTGTGGCTTGCGGACGACACGATCCGCGGCCCGGACCTGATGTTCTTCGACCGGGAACTGACGGATGACGATCGCACGTCACGGGTTTGCGAAGCCGTGCCGGTGTTGTGCGTGGAGATTTTGTCGCCGTCCAACAGGCCGAGTGAAATGGCCGACAAGATTGACCAGTACCTCGGCCGCGGGGTGAAGCTCATATGGCTGCTGGACCCGGACGCCCGCACCGTCCGCGTGATCCGGCCCGACGAGTTGGAAAAAACGCTCGATGAAACGGATACCCTGACGGGCAACGGCGTCCTCCCGGACTTCTCCTGCCCGGTGATTGATTTATTCCGGCGGCCCCGGGCGGTGGCCTAAACTGACAACCCAGGACGTACCCTCTCCCTCGTCCGTGTGCGACAACATGAGGAGCAGCATGATGCGGCGATTACTGACGGGCGTCGGCCTCTTGGCCGGCTTGGTTCTGGCAACCGGGTGCAAGGACGCGGCGCCGCCGCCGTTCCAGGCCACGGTAACGACAAAGGACGGCGTGGCTGTTGGGGAGCCGAGTCCCGGCCGGGCCAAGGCCAACGAGTTTTTGAAAGCGCTGAACGAGGGCAAGGCCACGCCGGACGACTTGACGGCCGCCTTCAAGAAGACGATCTCGCGGCCGACGGCCGAAGAGGCCGACGCCGACGTGAAGAACTGGTTGAGCAAGTTCGAGAAGTTGACGGTCGAAGACGTGTCGGAGACGAGTTTCGGCAACGCCACCGTCCTGCGCGGCCGGGCCAAGACGCCGGGGAAGGTTGATGCGCTTTGCCTGCGCGTCGTCCGCGAGGCGAACGGCTACAAGGTCGATTGGCTGCACCGGGCCGACCGCTTCTTGGCCGGGCCGATGCCGAAGGCCGACGACTCCGAGTTGGCCGCGGCGGCGGACACGGCCCGGAACTTCTTGGAGACGATGCTCGGCGGCGACCTGCGGCAGGCCCAAGCAATAATGGACCCGAAGTGGCTGGCGTCGATTGAGGCGCCGAGCGACGCGGACAAGAAGAACGGCTTCGCCTACAACGTCGGCTT
>JAYUGD010001077.1:0-8739 GCA_043767785.1 Zavarzinella sp.
TCGGTGTTCACCCTGTCCGCGGAAGACAAGCCCGCGGCCGGCAAGGAAGTGAAGCTCACCGGCACGCTCGTGTGCGCCAAGTGCAATCTGAAGTTGGAGGGCGTCAAAAAGTGTACGAACGCCCTGCTCGTGAAGGACGGCGACAAGACGGTGACGTACCTGATCGCCGACAAGGGGAACGACGAAGACTACCACGAGGACGTCTGCGGCGGCGCTACCAAGCCGGGCGTCACCGTGACCGGGGTCGTCTCCGAGAAGGACGGCAAGAAGTGGGTCAAGGCGAGCAAGGTGGACATCAAGAAGTGACGAGGGTTAGCGTGCCGCGAGGCCAGCGTCTCGGCGTTCGCCCGTCAAATCCCCGGGGTTCGCAAAGCCTCACCCGCGGGCTACACTCCGGCGCCCCATCCGGGGCTAAAACCCTGCCTTTGGTTCTCAGCCCCGGAGGGGCGACGGAATGTAGCCCGTGGGTGAGGCTCTGCGAACCCCGGGAACTCTATGCGAACCCCGGGTTCTCTTGATTGCAAACGTGACGCACCGAGAGATCTTTCATGCCGCAATCCTACACCCAATTGCTGTATCACATCGTCTTCTCAACCAAGGGGCGAATGCCGTGGCTCGTGGAGCCGATGCAGGCTCGGCTCTATGCCTATTTGGGGGGTGGCATTCGGGAGGAGGGCGGCGTGGCCTTGGGCATCGGCGGGGTCGAGAACCACGTCCACATCTTGGCCCGGCTGCGGCAAGACAAGGCCGTTTCGGCCGTGATCGGCGCCATCAAAGCGAATTCCTCCGGATGGGTCCATCGCGAGTTTCCCAACCTCAGTTCATTCGCTTGGCAGCAAGGTTATGCCGCGTTCACGGTCAGCAAATCGCAAGAAAAGACCATCCTCGATTACATTGCCCGCCAAGAGGAACACCATCACGGGCAACCGTTCCAAGAGGAGTTGTTGGCATTTCTAGAGGCTCTCCTAGTCGAATACGACGAACGATACTTGTGGGACTGAGCCATGGATTTCAGCCCCGGATGGGGCGACGGAGTGTAGCCCGTGGGTGAGGCTTTGCGAACCCCGGGGACTGGAACCCGATGAGGCCCCGCGCTCCACTCCGAAGCGTCGCGTCGCGGCTAAACAAATCTCCTACTGTTCTCACTTCCCCCCCGGCTTCACGAACTCGCCCATCGCGTCCAAAAATGGTGGCAGTTCGAAGTTGCCGAGTTGTCTCATGCGGGCGTTGAACAACTCGGCCGAGGGCTGCTTGTTGTCCGTCTTGGACGTGCGCAGTTCCAGCGACACGGCCTGCCCGAGGGCTTTTTGCCGGGCGTCGGCCGTGTCGGCAGGCGGCAGCATCACCTTTAATCCGGGGCGGCCGCGCAGGCCGTCTTGCAGGACGCGGACGGTCCAGCCGGTTTGCTGGGCGGCGAAGTAGTCCAAGTACAAGCCGTCCGGGCTGGGGGCGGCGGCCTTCGGCGTGTTCTTGACGAAGTCGAGCCATGTGGCGTACAGGCGTTCTGTTTGGGCGGTGTCGAAGGGGAGGTTGCCGAGTTCGGCCTGGAGTCGGCCGCAACTTTCGGCGAGGGGCTTGGCGGCTTTCGCCACGTCGGCCGGGACGCCGAACGGCTTCGCGTCGATGGCCTGTTGCAGGGCCAGCGACTCTTTCTCGTACTTGGCCTTCGCCTCCGTGAATCCCGCGGCGCCTTCCAAGGACTTCAATAGCACCCGCGTGCTTTCGCCCGGCCACGCGGGCAGTGACGGCCGGCCGGGGGCGCCCTTGTAGCCGCGAGTTTGCCGGAAGCTCGGGATTTTCAGTTCGTGGTGGCAGGCGTAGCAATCGAACAAGGCGAAGTCGAGGAGGTCGTTCGGGCCGGCCGTGGCCGCGGATTCGGCCAGCAGGTCGGCGAACGCCTTCATGGTGCCGACGGCCCCGGTCGCCAGATTGCGGGCGTCCGCGACTTCGGCGTCCGCGGGGCGGTAGTGGTACCGTTCCAGTGCGGCCTTCGGGTCCAACTTCTCAAGGGCTTCGTTCTTCGCTTGGTGGTAATGGGCCGGTTGGTCCCGGCAAAACGTCACGAGTTCAAACGCGGGCAGCGGCGGGTGTCCGGCCGCGTACATCTCGTGGGTGACGAACTTTCCTTCCTTGATGTTGCCGACGTGGCAGGACACGCACACCTCGGTTCGCTTGGCCGGGTCACGCAGGTCGGTCATCCCCAACTCGGCCTTTTTGTCGGGCGTGTACCCGCGCCAGTCGGCCTGCACGTGCTCACCGATCCACTTGTTCGCCGCCCCGTGGCACGACTCGCAACTGACGCCGTAAGCGGTGTAAAAGCGCTTGTCGGCCGGGGGGGCTTTCGGGTCCAAGTCCACGGCGTGGCACGCCAGACACGCGGCCATCTTGGTGATGTCGGCCTTCAAATTCTCCTGCATCTTCGCGGCAATGGGGTTCGGCGTGCCGTCCTCCGGATCGACGGGGTTGATGCGCCGGAATGCCTGCGAGTGCATGTCCTTTTTGTGCCAGGTGGCGAACTCGTCGAGTTTGACGAACTGCGTGGTCTTTGCCCCGGTCTTGCCCCACTCCTTCTTGGCGTACTCCTGATACGCCAGTGACCCCTCGCCGCCGTGGCAGCCGATGCAGTGGATGGCGCTTAACGAGTCGCGGACGGCGTCCTTCTTCGGCTCTTGCGTGCGCGCCGGCTCAGTCGTGACAAGAATCGCCAAAGAACTCCCGCCGAGGGCGAGGACGCTTAGGAGGCCGAGGCGAAATTGGCGGGCGGTCATGGCCTTGGCTCCGAGAGACGGTGCAAGTCTTGGAAGAGTTTCAGCACGCGGGCGGGGTCGGTGTCGCGGGGGCTGTCGATCCGGCCGACACGGCCAACCGGGAAGCGCAGCGTCCGGCGAAGTTCAAACAACGGGTCAAAGTCGCGTAGGGTTGTCGGCGTCGCGTACCTCGCCGCCGTCAGCCCGAGGTAATGTTGGGCGGCCTCATCCCATTCCATGTCCCGCAGTTTTTGGCCGTCAGGCGTCAGGGCGCTGGCCGACAAGCCGGTGAAAATGCCACGCGGACTCAACGGCTCATTGGCGCGCGACAGCCAGCGGTCGAGGTCGCCGATCACGGCGGCGGCTTGGCGACTGATGGCTTCCGGGTCCGGCGTCGGCGATTCGGCCAACGCGGTCAGAGTCTTCAGCTTCGCGGTGAGCGCATTTTCCTGCCGCGTGTCGGCCAACCACGGCAACGTGGCGTTGTACCACGACCCCCAGCGCATGCCGCCGAGGCGGTGCGTGGAAGCCGTCACAGCCTTCCACGAAGGCGTCGGCAATTCCTTGTGGCAAGAGAAGCAAGAATACTCCGAGAGTTCCGGCCACGCATGACCCTTCGTTCCCGCCCGCTCGGCCCGCGTTTTCAGCAACGCAACCGCCGCTCGGGCGCACGCAATTTGGCTGGCCTCCCACGCCTTCGACTCGAATGGCGAGTCGCGTTCCTTCCAGTGCTTTTGATACCCCGGCTGGTGGTGGTAGGCCGTGTACTCGAAAGCCAAGCGCGGATGCCCGGCGGCGATCAAATCATGATTCACGTCGCGGTTCTCGTCCCCCACATGGCAGGAGGCGCACACGCGGACGCGGAAGCCGAGATCTTTCAGCGGGTAAAACCCGTACTCGGCCGCTTGCTGTTTGAGGGAAAGCGATTTCCACCCCTGCTGATAGTGGGCCGTCCCCCACTCCCCGGCCGGCCCGTGACAACTTTCGCAGCCGACGCCGACGGGGGACATCAACCGCTGACCGGGAATCGTGACGGCCTCCGGCGCATGGCACTTCAAGCACCGCTCGTCCCGGTGGGCCGTGATCGCGGGGCCACGGTCCCCCGCCAGATTCTTGGCGATGGTCTTGGACTGAGCGTTGTGCAGCGCCGCGAACGCCTTGCGGTGCGGATCACCCTCAAACCACGTCAGCGATTCGCTGCCCGGTTCGCCGACGCTGCCGCCCCCGTGACAACTGGCGGCGCTACACCCCAGATGGCCGACACCGTGGGCCGGCTTGGGTTGGATTCGCCCGTCCGCGACGGTGATGATTGGAACGGAACGGGCCGGTGGCGGCGACGACACAACGGAGGATATCACGACGAACAGGCCCATCAGCCCGGCGGCCGGCGTCCAGCGAATGAAGTGACGTGGCCCCATGGGATTCGGCGATGGTGCGCGGGACGGAGGTATGGAAAAGTATATCAGACCGGGAGTTGCGCCCGCCAAGACAAAATCGGAACCGCCGGGTGGGAATCGCCGGCCGAGTTCCGATTATGCGTGCGGCCAGCGCCGCCGGATTGTTGACGAGCGCTCGCGGGGAGTGATATACTCTCGGCATCCGATCACCGACCGGAAGGTTCCCTTGCTCCTTGGCGGATACCCGACGGCCCGGCGACGCTTGGGCCATCTGGGGTTTCTTGTCGTTGGCTTCAGTCTGCCCGCCCTGCTTTGGCCCGTGATGGCCACACTGGGCGTTGTGCCGTGGCCCGCCAGTTCCGGCCCCGTCGGGCTGAGTTTCGGGATCGCCGGGGCCGCGATGATCGCCTTCGAGATGTTGATCTGGCCGCGCAAGGCGCTTCGCCGCTTCAAGCTCGGCAAGACCCGGAGTTGGATGCGCTGGCACGTCTGGGTCGGGCTGGCCGTCGGCCCCGTCGGCGTGCTGCACAGCGGCTACCATTGGGGAGGGCCGCTCACCACTATCTTGATGGTGTTGTTTATCGGTGTGATTGCCAGCGGCGTCTGGGGGTTGGCCCTGCAACAAGTGCTGCCGCAGAAGTTGCTGGACGACTTCCCCGACGAGACGATTGAAACCCAAGTCAACTTCGTGATGGGACAACACCGGGAAGAGTTCCAAGCCATCGTGACGCGCCTCCCCCTCGACGACCGCGACACCGGCCACTTGCTGTCCGTCGAGTTGCGGCATTACCTCGACGCCGGCGACCGGAACCGCTTCGCGTCCGAGCGCGAGTCCGCCCAACTGTTCACGCAGTTGGCCCGGCAGTTCGTCGAATTCCCCGGCGAGATCGCTCGCTTGAAGGTGTTATGCGACGACCGGCGCCGGTACGACCGGCAGGCCCGCCTTCACCGTTGGTTGCACAATTGGCTGTGCGTCCACGCCCCGCTATCGGTGGCGCTATGCGTGATCCTCGTGTTCCATGTCGTCACGGCCCTGAAATATTGGTAAACCGCCTCACATGGCCGAGCCGTCCCAGAACCGCGAGCGCGCCCGGCCTTTCCGAAGGAACCGGCAATACTTCCGCTGGGCCACGCCCGTCGGCTCCGCGAAGGCGCGGTTGAGCATTCTGTTCCTCTTGGCGTCGCTCGGGTGGGTTGCCGTCGCGGCCACGTCCCGCGAGCGCCGCAACGCCGTGTGTACGCACGGGCCGATCAGCAAGTCACACGCCCCGTGGGCCGACCAGTGCGACGCCTGCCATGTGCCGTTCGACGGCGAAAAAGCCGGCCTCTTCGAGACGCGCGACCGCTGGAACACCTTCCGCTGCGAGACCTGCCACGCCGGCCCCGCGAACTTGCCCAAGGTGTATTCCCCGCACCTGCCCGGCAAGACCGAATGGAAACACCTGAACGCCGAAGCCTGCTCCAACTGCCACAAGGACCATCAGGGGGTCGATTTCGCACTGGCCAAACCCGGCGACTCCGCCTGCACCAAATGCCACGCCGACTTGCAGAAGTACCACGCCCGCAAGCCCGCCGTTCCGGACATCAACGGCTTCGCCGCCCACCCGGACTTCCGCGTGCTGGGCAAAAAACCGGAGGACATCCGCAGCCTCAAGTTCAGCCACGCCGTCCACATGACGCCGGGGCAAGGCGTGAAAGGCGCCGCGACACTCCAGTGCAAATCCTGCCACGAACTCGATTCGGACGGCTCCACGCGACAGCGTTACTTGCCCGTCACGTTCGACAAGCATTGTGCGGCCTGTCACGATCTCAATGTGGGCGACAAGGCGACGCTCCTCAAGGCGAACCTCCAACCCTTCCGCGTCACGCACAAGGCGACCGCGGAACAACTCAAAGTAGAACTGGACCAGAAGTTCCTCAGCCAACTGACGGCCGCACAACCCAAGTCGCTGACGCTGGAACCCAAGCCCGGCCAACGACTCGACCCGCCGATCCCCCGTGTGGCCGAGACCGTGCGAGCCGAAGTGGATCGCTTGACGGCCAAGACGCTGAAAGAGCTATTGGGGGCCGGCGCCCGCTACTGCCAGAAGTGCCACCTCGCGGAATCTAGCTCCGCGATGACGTTGAAGAAGACGGACGTTCACCCCGTTTGGCTGCCTGCCGCCAAGTTCGACCACGCGAAGCACCGCTCGATGGACTGCGCCGGCTGCCACGCGGAAAAGTTTAAGCCACTCTCGGCGCCGCTCATGGCGAAGGACGAACTGGAAGCGATCAGTATCCCCGGCATCGACAATTGCCGGACGTGCCACGCACCCGCCGGCAAGACTGCCCAAGGCCAGCCCGTCGGCGGCGTCCGGCACGGCTGCGTCGATTGCCACTCGTACCATCACGGGGACCGTCGCGGGCTGCTCGGCGCCGCCGACCTCCTCCGCGGCCTCCCGAGGGACACGCCCCGATGATCGTCCCCGGGCTGAACAAGATTCAAGCCGTTCACGGCTACCTGCCGGACGCGGACTTGCACCGCCTCGCGGGCGAACTCGGCGTACCGCTGTACAGCATCCAAGAAGTCGTCAGCTTCTTCCCGCACTACCGCAACGAATGGGACAAGCCTGCTGATTTGGAGGTAAAGGTTTGCCGGGACATGGCGTGTCACTTGGCGGGCGCGACGGATTACGCGAAGAAGTTGAAGGAAGGCTTAGTGACGGGTTCGCGAATTGATGGCGCTTCATGCCTTGGCCGCTGTGACCGCGCCCCCGCGTGCGTCGTTAGTCGATATGACATGCGGAAGGCATTTCACCAAGAGTGCGTGTATGCCGGTGTGCCTGCGGATCGGGTCGTCAAACTATTGAACGACACTTTTGTTACCGGCCTAACCGGTGAATGGGTTAATTTCAATGAGAAAAAGCCGCTTGCTGACCTGACTCCAGACACCTCTTATAAACCCGGCGGTTCGCCCCAAGACTGGCTGATCGACGTGTACGGCAAGCAAGCGGCCCCGCCCCGTTACGCCGCCACCCGCAAGTTTCTGGACCGCCACCCGACTCCCGTGCCGAAGCCGACCGCCGATGCCGCGGGCGAGAAGGCCATTCAGGAGCGGCACCCGTTTCTATGGGACTTGAAGACGTCCAACCTGTTGGGCATGGGTGGGGCCGGCACGCCGGCCTTCAACAAGTGGCGGGACGTGTGGATCGCCGCCGGCGAGGAGAAGTACGTCGTCGCCAACGGGGACGAGAGCGAACCCGGCACCTTTAAGGATCGCGAGTTGTTGGTGAAGATGCCACACCTCGTCGTCGAGGGGGTGTTGCTCGGCGTGCTGATGACCGGGGCCACGGCCGGTTTTGTGTTCATCCGGCACGAGTACCACGAACAAATCGAGGCCGTGCGGGCCGAGATCGAGACGGCGAAGGCCGAACTCGCCCAAGTCTTCCGGCTCATCAACCGGCCGTTCCCGCGGCTTGAGGTGTTCGTTAGCCCCGGCGGGTATGTGTGCGGGGAGCAAAGCGCGCTCATTGAGGCGATGGAATCGAAACGCGGCCAGCCGCGGAACAAGCCGCCGGAGTTGCAAACCAACGGCCTGTACGACAAGCCGACGCTCCTCAACAATGTGGAGACGTTCGCGTGGGTGCCGGGCATCCTGCTCAACGGCGGCCAGTGGTATGCGGGCTTCGGCAAGAACGGCGGCAAGGGCCGGCGCCTCTTCTCCATCTGCGGCGACGTGCAAAACCCCGGCGTTTTTGAACTCGACATCGGCGAGCCGCTCGGAAAGTTGATCGATCTCGCCGGCGGCCCACGGCCGGGCCGGTCGCTGAAAGCCGTCGCCACCTCGGGGCCGTCGGCCGGGTTCATGCCCGCCCGCTTCCCGGTGCGGCCCGGCGTCGCCGAGCGGGTGAAGAAGGCCGTCACCGGCAAGAACCCGGCGATGGACAAGATGGTCGAGGCCTTCGCCACCGAGCATTTGATGAGGGACGGTCAAGACGCTAAGACCGTGGACATCACCGCTTGGCCGCTCGACTTGAACTTCTTCCGCGGCCCGCTGGCCGGGTTGATCGGCGTGCGGACCGAGCCGCTGCTCGGGGCCGGCTTAGTCGTCTACGACGACACGCGGGACATGTTGGCCGAGGCTCGTAATTGCAACGAGTTCTTCCGCAACGAGTCATGCGGCAAGTGCGTCCCCTGCCGCATCGGCACGCAAAAACTGGTGGAGATCGGCACCGACCTCTTGCGCCGCCGCGACAAAACCCCCGCCGGCGAAACGGCCCTGCCCGCTGACTTCGTCGAGCAGTTGAACGCCCACTTCGGCGAATTGACGACGACGATCAAGAACACGTCCATCTGCGCGCTCGGGCCGTCGTCCGCCGCCCCGCTGACGACGGTGATGAGTTTCTTCCCGCAGGATGTAAAAGAACGACTGGATTCGGCGGGAGGTGTCCATGCACATTAATCGTTCCCACACATTGATAACAAAAACTCTTGGCAGTGATCCAGGCGAGCGGGGGGCGTCAGCCCCCTGTCCTCCCACCCGCGAACGACCAACGCCATCGTCCTACACTGCTTACCTGCTTGCTCCCCCTTCCCTCTTAGGGAAGGGGGCCGGG
>JAYUGD010001078.1:0-8738 GCA_043767785.1 Zavarzinella sp.
GACGGCTGCCGCCCACTTGCTCCCCCTCTCCGCTTCGGAGAGGGGGCCGGGGGGTGAGGTTGTCTTTCGGGCCGGGGGGTGAGTTGGCCTTTATGAGACTCCCCCCATGTCCGACGTGGCGGCCTTGGCCGGCAAAATCATCTCGAACATCGAGAAGGTCATCATCGGCAAGCGGCCGCAACTGACGCTCGCCCTCGCGGCGTACCTGTGCGAGGGGCACATCCTGCTCGAAGACGTGCCCGGCGTCGCCAAGACGATGTTCGCCCGCGCGCTGGCCGTCACCGTCGGCTGCACGTTCAAGCGGCTCCAATGCACGCCGGACTTGTTGCCGTCGGACGTGACGGGCGTCTCCATCTTCAACCAGAAGACCGCCGAGTTCGAGTTCCGGCCCGGCCCGATCTTCGCCCAGACCATCCTCACGGACGAAATCAACCGGGCCACGCCGCGGACGCAGTCGGCCCTCCTCGAGGCGATGGCCGAGCGCCGCGTCAGCGTGGACGGCAAGACCTACACGCTCAAGCCGCCGTTCCTGGTGTTGGCGACGCAGAACCCGGTGGACCAGGAAGGGACGTTCCCGCTGCCCGAGGCCCAGCTCGACCGCTTTCTGGTGAAGCTCAGTCTCGGCTACCCCACGATGGAAGAAGAAGGCAAGATGCTGGTGCGGATGCAGAAGGGCCACCCCATCGACGACCTGCAAGCCGTCGTGAAGGCCGACGACATCCTCGCGGCCCAAGCGGCGATCCGTGAGGTGCATGTCGATGACAAGGTGCGGAACTACATCCTGCAAGTCGTCCACGCGACTCGCTCTCACGAAGATGTCCTGCTCGGCGGCAGCCCGCGGGCGTCGATCGCCCTGTTCCGCACGGCCCAAGCCATCGCGGCCATCGGCGGGCGGGACTTCGCCTTGCCGGACGACGTGAAGCGCATGGCCCACCCCGTGCTGGCCCACCGCGTCATCCTGAAGCCCGAGAGCCGCCTGCGGCGGCGCACGCCGGCGGCCGTCGTCACCGACATCCTGGGCGACACGGCCGTCCCGGTCCTGAAGCAAGCCGAGGATTTGAAAGAGCGGGATTACTTCTGATTGGCAGTCACCATTGAAAACCGACCCCCCCCAGCCCCCCCTTGGCAGGGGGGGAGAAGAAAAGTCGCGGCGGCCGGTTTTCCTCTCTCCCTTGGCAAGCATTGGTCTCTACACTTGTTCCGGGCCATGTTACACTGCCCCGCATGGCTCATCCACCCTGTCGTTGCCGCCGCGGCTCCCCACTCGCCTGAGGGACTCTTATCACTGCCTGGTCAAGGGCTTCGGCAAAGCCGCCTCCCTGTTCGCCCCCGGACCCGGAGCCACCGTCGTACACCGGCGGGCCGCCTCCTTTGCCCAAAAACTCTGGCGCTTCTGCCAGAACAAACGCGTGACCTTTCCCGCCCTGATCGAACCGCTGATCCAACGGGTCCGCGACGAGGCTCCCCGGGCCGGCGTCCTGCTGGCCGTCCATGACTGGTCCACGCTCGGCTTCGCCTCCCATGAGAGCAAGGCCGACCGGGCGACCCTCACCCACGAGCATGATGTCGGTTACGACCTGGCCACGGTCTTGGTCGTCCGCGGCGCCGACGGCGCCTGCCTGGCCCCCGTCTCGCTCCGTCTGACCACCAAGAAGAAAGCCGTCCTCACCACGGAGACCGGCCCGGTCGCCAAGATCGCTCACGTCGACCAGATCCGGCCGCGCATGGACCGGATCGCCGCGATGAACCTCGGCGCGGACGTGGTTCACGTCATCGACCGCGAGGCCGACGCCGTCGGGCACTGGCGGGACTGGGCGGCCGCCGGACACCGGGCGCTGGTCCGGGCCGACGACCGGCTCGTCACCCACGACGGCCGGGAGCGGAAACAGGCGGACATCGCCGATGACATGCGGGCCGCCGGCGGCCTGGCCGACTCGGGCGAGGCCTTGTGGCACGGCCGCCGGGCCCGGCGATTCACCGGAGAGGCCGTCGTCGTGTTGGAGCGTCCGGCCCGGCGCCGCCAAGGGAAGACGCAAGTCGATGTCCCGGGTGAGCCGCTGACGTTGCGGCTGGTGGTGGTCGAGTTGCGCGACCCCCAAGGCCGTCTGCTGGCCCGGTGGCTGCTGCTGACCAACGTGTCGGCGGAGGCGGCGGACGCGGCGACGGTGGCCGCATGGTAGTACTATCGCTGGCGGATCGAGAGCCTGCACCAGCTGATGAAGTCGGCGGGCTGGCAGCTGGAAAGCTGGCGGCAACAGACCGGGGACCGGCTGCTGCGGAAACTGCTGGTGGCTCTGGCGGCGCTGACGGAGGTGTGGGCGCTGGAACGCCGCACGGACGAGTCGTCGGAGTCGTTCAAGACACTGCTGATGGCGCTGTCGGGCCGCCAGACCAAGAAGAACCGTCCGGTGACGACCACGGCATTGCTGGCCGGCTTGTGGGTGCTGCAACAATCGGCCGCCTGGCTGAGCCGCGACGGACCCGACAGCCCCAACGCCCTGTTGGAGAAGCACTTGCCCCTGTTCGCCCGCCACCGAAAAGAAGGGCTGGAAGTGTAGAGACCAATGCTTGGCAAGGGGGAGTTGGAGGGGTCTCTTGATTTCCTCCCCCCCTTGGCAAGGGGGGGCCGGGGGGGGTCGGTTTTGGCCCGCCCCACTTCCTAAAACACTCCGATGAACTGGAACACACTTTTCGCCCTGCTCGCGGCCGCGGCCGGGGCGTGCATCGCCGCGCAGGCCTCGGCCAACGGGGCGTTCCGCCGCAACCTGGACAGCCCGTGGTGGGCGGCCTTCTTCTCCATCTGCGGCACGGGGGTCACGGCCGTCGTGCTGATGCTGGCCTTCCGCCCGCCGGCGCCGACAATGGAGGCGGTGCGGTCCACGCAGTGGTGGAACTGGGTCGGCGGCCCGCTCGGGGCAATGATCGTCCTCGCCGGGGCGGCCCTCACGGAGAAGCTCGGGGCCGCCGCATTCATCGCCTTGGTGGTGGGCGGCCAGTTGTTGTGCGCGATTCTGCTGGACCACTACGCCCTGATGGGCCTCGCGGAGCAACGCATCACATGGGGGCGGGTACTTGGGGCGGTGTTGGTGGTCGCGGGCGTGGGGTGCATCAAGTATTTGTGAGGGGTTGGTTTTCCGGCCTGAAGGGCCGATTAACATAGCCCAGCCCGTCAGGGCTGGGTAAATCGTGGCGAGGGTTTTCGGTCTGAAGGACCGATTATTTGTCGCCCGTCCCGACTTGGTCCGGAATGGCGGCGATCATCGCCCGGCAGACCCAGACGGTCCTTCAGACCGAAACCCTAATGCCACCCGTTTCCCAGCCCTGACGGGCTGGGCTATGTTAATCGGTCCTTCAGGCCGAAAAACCAATCAGTCGATTTTAGGGTCCGCGTGTTGTGTGACGACAAACACAAAGGCGTGAGCATGACGCACGGCAAACCGCTCAATCGTCTTCGTCCGGGAGAGGCAACGGCTTGTGCCGTCCGAGTTCATAAAAAGTCGTTCGAACAGTTTTAATGATCGGAAAATGAATGACAGGCGGGAGATCCCAGTCAAGGACTTCCATCTCCTCGTCTGTCAGTTCAGGAAGCGGGGCCGGTAGCCGCCTGTTCGCGGCCGGCGCAGGCGGAGTCGATTCACCCGCGGCCTCTGCGGCTTCACGGGGCAGTTCCCCCGCCCCATCTTCCAAATAAGTCGGATCGGGAATCATGCTCGTTTCCTCCGTTGGCCGGGCCGTTCATTCTAACCCGCCGCCCGCCGTCACCACAACGCCGGCCCCCCTCACTTCCGCTTCTTCCCCGGCCGGTTGCCGCCCGGCTTCGGCGGGGTGTTCGTGTGGGCCTGTTGCTGCTTTTGGGCCTCTTCCAGCAGGCGGTCCCACTTCTCGCGCAGGCCGGCCTTCTTGCGGCCGAACCAGCCCGCGGGGGCGGCCGGCTTCTTGTCGTCGGCCGGGCCTTTCGGCTCGCTGCCGGGGAGCTTGGCGTTCTTCAGCAGTCGGCGCTCGATCATGCCCCACACGCTGGACATGATGAAGTAAATGCACAGCCCCGCCGCCACCTTATAGAAGAAGAAGGCGAAGAGGATCATCATGAACTTCATCGTCTTCTGCTGCATCTGGACCTGCGGGTCCTCGCTCTTCGGCATCATCTTCGACTGCGTGTACATCATCAGCAGCACGGCCACGATGGGCAGCAGGTTGAAGTACGGCCCGAGGTAGAACGTGCTGCCCAAGTCGTCGGGGGTGCTGACGAACGGGATGTTCTCCGTCCAGAACGCCAGCATGTCCGGGGCGGCGAGGTTGGGGATCCACAGGAAGCGTTCGAGCCGGAAGAAGACGCTCTCTTGCAGGGCGTAGTACAGCCCCATGAACACCGGCATCTGGGCGAACAGCAGCAGGCACCCGCCGAACGCGGCCGCCGGGTTGATGCCGTGCTCGCGGTACAGGCGAATCTTCTCGGCGTTGAGCCGCTGGTAGTCGTTCCCGTACTTCTCGGTGAGCTTCTTCATCTCCGGGGCGACCTTGGCCTGCTTCTCCTGCATCACCTTGGCGTTCAGCGACTGCCGGCGGCTGAACGGGTGCAGCGCGCCGCGGACGAAGATGGTGATAATCATGATGCAGATGCCCAGGTTCGGGATCACCCCGGACAGGAGGCCGAGCAGCGAGTGGACGATGTTGGTGAACACGATCACCAAGTCCGTCCAGAAGATGGCGTTGGCGAACGTGCCGAGGAAGTTCGGCATCGGGGCGTCGGTCAGCGTGTTCAGGTGCAGGGCGTCCCGGTAGCGGTCCACGGCCTCTTCCGGGACCGCTTCCTCGCCGCCGAGTTGCTTCAGCAGGCGGACCTTCACCGGGCCTTGGTACAGCACATACGAATGGCTGACCGGGGCGGCGACGTCCACGGGCTTGCTGATGGCCCGGAACGTCATGTCGTCCAGGAACTCCTTGCCCTTGTGCGTCGGCCCCTCCGGCGTGAAGCGGACGAACTCGATGTAGTCCGGCTTCTGCCCGGCCGGCTGGACGTTATCCACGGCCAAGACGGACGCGAAGTACTGCACCATCAGGCCGGCGTACTGGATCGGCTTGGTGTCCTTGCTCAACAGGCGGTCGCTGCCGTCCATGGTGCGGACTTCGCGGATGTCCTCCAGGGTGCGGGTGGCGTTGCCCTTGGCGTCCGCCCAGCCGATGACGCCCTGCCGGTGCGTGGTGGCGTACCACTCGCCTTCGAGCGGGATCGCCTTGGGGCCGTCGATCTGGTAGCGGAAGCCGTCCGACCGCAGGCCGTCGGGCCGCTGGGCCGGCGTCATGGCGATGGCCAAGCCGACGTGGTACTCGTCCCGCTTCAGCGTGTAGGTCTTGGTGATCTTGACGAAATGCGGCTCGCCGAGTTCGGTCTCGAAGCGGGCGGTCTGCGTGTCGCCGTCTTCGCCGGAGCCGAGGAACTTCCAGTTCCGCTCCCCGAGGGTGTTCACCGGGCGGTCGTCGGTCGCCTTCTCGTAGTGGTACATCACGTAAGACGGGTGTTCGAGGTAGTCCGCGTCGGCCGGGACTTTGCCGGGGGCCAGTTCGGGCACGGGAGCCTCGCGCTGGTCGCGGATCTTGACCGTGCGCGGGACGCGCACGCCGGGGATGAGGTGCAGCGGCTTCTTCGACCCGTCCGGCAACACGACCGGCAGCCCTTCGCGGTCGGCGTGTTGGAAGCGGGCCAGCACCACTTGCTGGATGGCCGCCCCCTTGGTGTTTAACAGCACGCGCAAGTGGAACGGCTTGTCGCCGTGGCCGAGCGCGATCAGGTCGGGCTGATCTTCGGGCTTCGCGGGCGGCCGCCCGGCCTTGGCCGTGATGGCCGCCTCGCGGGCGCGCTCCTCCTGAGCCTCTTTTTCCAAGCGCGGGATGTCGAGTTTGATGGCCACGTCCGTCAGCCCGCCGCCGAGGGTGGTCACCCAGACGGCCGGCGGCGCCTTCTTCGGGGGCGGCGGCCAGATGGCGTCTTGGACGAACTTCCACCCGAACAGGAAGGCGGCCCCGATGAGGATGTAGACGTACGGGGCATACTTGCGTGGTTGCATAGGGGGGTCATCTTAGCGGGGCGTGCGAAGATCGGGTATCGGGCGAAGCGGGGCCGGGGCAAATGGGTGTTCGTTGGCGGCGGGCGAACCTTGAAAGGCAACCGCGGCGCGCGGCCCAAAGGCAACCTCACCCCCCGGCCCCCTCTCCGAAGCGGAGAGGGGGAGCAAGCGGGCGAACGTTCCCCCACATCGCTTCCAATCTTCCGCGACTTCTCTGGTCCCCCCTCTCCGCTTCGGAGAGGGGGTTAGGGGGTGAGGTTGTCTTTCGCTTTGCACTTATTTCCCTCGACAAGCCTTGGCTGCCGCGTTATTCCCCCCCGCACATTCACCCGGCGGGCGGCCGTCGCGGGGGTGTCGGCCGGGGCCGGCGCGACTGCTTGGGGAAGCGGTTGTGCGTCGGACGCCCGGCGGACGCGAAGCGCGTTTGAAAAAATTCCGCTTCAGCCCTCATGTTTGGCCGGCCGATGGTTGGATGTACGGCACCGTTCGCCTGGTGCTTCGGGGTTTGGAAGGTTGACACGCCGCCCGCGTGGCCGACCGGTGATTCGGGGGAGTTTCGCAACAAGCGCAAGGATTGCCGCGCGGCGGCCCGTCGGGGGAGACGGCCCGCCGCGCGTGTTGAGAGCTTTTCCGCGCCGGACGGCGGCGCCTGATCCATTCAGGCCGCACGCGGGTCGCGCCAAGTCGGGGGGGCCGGGCCGATTTACGGTCCGGGCGGCTTGGCCACGGCGGGTCACTTCCGATCAACAGGGAGGGATCCGAATGCTGACGCGGACAGACATCGACATTCCGCAGGTGTGGACGCTCTACCGGGAGACCGGGGACGTCGAGTACCGCAACCGGCTTATCGAACGGTACATGTCGCTGGTGAAGTACAACGCCGAGCGCATCTGGGCCAGACTGCCCGACGGCGTGGAGCTGGACGACCTCATCAGCTCCGGCATGTTCGGGCTGATGGACGCCATCGACGCCTTCGACCTGAACCGCGGCGTCAAGTTCGAGACGTACTGCGTCCCCCGCATCCGCGGGGCCATGCTGGACGAACTGCGCTCGATGGACTGGGTGCCCCGGCTCGTCCGGGCCAAGTCCTCCAAGATGGAGGCGACCCGGAAAGCCCTCGAAGCCAAACTGGGCCGGCCGCCGCGCCCGGACGAACTGTCCGAGGCCCTGGGCGTGCCGATCGACCAGCTCGGCAACCACGTCGGCGAGGCCACGGCCGTCGGCCTCGTGAGCCTGAACAAGAAGTGGTACGAGACGGACAGCTACAAGGACGTCCGCGAGATCGACATCCTCGAGGACAAGAAGTCCGAAGACCCGACCGGCCGCATCCAGAACGGCGACCTGATGCGCCTGGTGACGAAGGGCCTGAACCGCAACGAACGGCTCATCATCATCCTCTACTACTACGAGGACATGACGATGAAGGAGATCGGCGCCACCCTCGACCTGAGCGAGTCCCGCGTCAGCCAAATGCACTCCAGCATCGTCGCCCGCCTGCAAGCCCAGCTCACCCGCCGCAAGCCCGAGTTCAGCGTCGATTGAGCCGCGGACGTGATCGCACTCATCCATTGAACGCCGCCGGCTGTTGCCGGCGGCGTTTTTTCGTTTGCTTGACACACGACAAGCAAACGATTACACTTCCCACATGAGCAGGCCCCGGCACCCGAACAAGCACATTGAGGCGTCGGTGAATTACGCCGAGTCGCTCGGGTGGACGGTCCAGATGAGCGGCGGCCACGCATGGGGGCATCTGTTGTGCCCGCACAGTGACCGCTCGGGCTGCATCATTTCCGTGTGGTCCACGCCGCGGAACCCGCAGAACCACGCCCGACATATTCGGCGAAGCGTAGACCGCTGCCCACACGGGAGTTGAACAAGACATGAAGCAGACAAAAGCGGCGGCGAAGAAACGGGCCGACGAAAACAAGGACTTCGACTTCGCCCTCGCGTTGGACGGCGTAAAAGCGCTGACGCGCGAAGTCGAGGACGCCCTCTTCGAGGCGGGGTGCGACGACGCCACACTGACGTGGGTGTACGGGCGGCTGTGGATGGAGTTTACGCGGACGGCCGCGTCGCTGGGGGACGCCATTCTGAGCGCGATTCGGGACGTGCGGCGGGCCGACATTGGCGCCGACGTGCTGCAGGTCGACGAGTGCAACATGGTCACGCAGGCAGAGATCGCCCGGCGGGCCGGGCGGTCGCGGCAGTACGTCCACCAACTGATCACCGGCAAGCGCGGCCCGGGGAACTTCCCTCCGCCGCATTGCCACCTGACCGAGAAGGTGGAGTTGTGGGCGTGGGGCGAAGTCAGTCCTTGGCTGTACGAGAACAGCGTGATCAAACAGTCAACGCACGAGGAGTTCGAGACCATCGAAGCGATCAACGAGGCGCTGAGAGTCGGCCGGGCTGAGGCGTCCGTTTCGCCGTTGGTCGAGAAGTACGGCAAGGCCCTTTCAAAGACAAAATCAACGGATGCCGAGAGCAAATCGTAGTCCCATGGCGCTCTGGTAATGCGGCAGCTTCGGGACGGAGCGCGACCCCTCGGCCATTGTCGGGCCGCCCCCGCCGTGTTACGCTGAAAGGGCATCGACTCCCCGCGAATTCGCGGGTGCCCAAAAGGTGTTTTTCATGGTCCCCGCGCTGGACGTTGCCCGGCAGTTCGTCATCCTCGCC
>JAYUGD010001079.1:0-3145 GCA_043767785.1 Zavarzinella sp.
GCCTCCGCGTCGCGGCTAACAAGATTTGCGAAACGAATTTTGTTGAAAGTGGAGGTTTCGTTTGTCTCGATTTCTGGCGATTGACGTCGATCAAACCCACGTCCACGTCGTGGCGGGCGTGGCCAAGGGGGGCGTGCCGATGCTGGAGGCGGCGGCCAGCTTCCCGCTCAAGGCCCCGCTGTCGCTCGTGACGGCCGAGGACTTGGGGAAGGACTTCCGCGAGGCCCTCAAGGCCACGCGGATCGGGCCGGCTCCGGTGCTCGTGTCCCTCGGGCGCGACAAGGTGATTGTCAAAGACGCGAAGATCCCCCCGGTCCCCGAGGCGGAGGAGGCGGCCGTCGTCCGCTTCCAAGCCACCAAGGATCTCACGGAGGCCGCCGACGCGGTCATCATCGACTACTACACGCTCGCCAAGCCAGACCCGGACGGGCAGAAGCGGGCGGTCGTCGTCTCCCTCCGCAAGGAATACTTGGAGGCGTACCGCCAGTTCTGCGCCGCCGCCGGGCTGAAGCTCGCCGGGGTCACGCCGCGGCCGGTCGGCACGCTCGGCGCGCTGACGCGGGCCGTGAAGACGGGCGACGTCACCGCCCCCGAGACCCGGTCGGCGTCCGTCGCCGTCCTCAGCCGCGGGGACAAGTGGGGCGAACTGGTGATCGCCCGCGACGACCAAGTGGTCTTCTCTCGCGCCGTCAGCGCCACGGCTCTGACCGCCGAGGCCATGCTGATCGGCGAGATTAAGCGCAACCTCGCGGTTTACAACGGCCAGTCGCCGACGCCCGTGGAGGCGCTGTTCGTGGCCGAGGCCACCGGGCCGGCGGGCGGCTGGTCCGGGCGGTTGCGGGCGGGGTTGCCGGTCACCGTGCAAGCGTTCGACCCGCTGGCCGGCGTCGAACACGCCACCTACCCAGAGGCGCGCGGGCAGTTCGCCGGGCTGGTCGGCTTGCTGCAACTGAAATCGCTGCCCCTGCCGCTGGCTGTGGACTTCTTGGCCCCGCGCGAGCCGAAGCCGCCGTCGCGCCGGACGCAGAACATCGCGGCCGTCGCCGGCTTCTCCGCCTTGGTGCTGGTCATCGGCGGGTTGGCCTTCGGCTACTACCGCGTGACGCAGAAAGAGACGGAGATCGCTCAACTGATTGTGGAGAAGGACGCCGCCAAAAAGGCGCTGGAAGAGTTGGAAGTGGACAAGAAGCGGATCGACGCCGTCCGGGACTGGGACGACAAGCGGGTCAATTGGCTCGACGAATTGTACGACATGACCGACCGCTTCCCGAACACGAAGACGACGCGGGTCGAGCAGTTCCGCGGCGAGGCCCGCGAGCCGGAGAAGGGGGCCAAGGTCAAGAACGTCGGCCGGATCGTCATGAAGGTGCAGACCAGTTCCGAGGGGGCGTTCGGCAACCTCCAGAGCCAGATGAACAGCGACGGCAAGTACCACGACATCGTCCCGCAGACGCGGGGCGGGGTGGGCACCCGCTTCAACGGCCCGCCGATGCAGGCGTATGAACTGCGGGCCGACTTGGAGCGCCGCCCGCCCAGCCAATACGTCCGCAAGATGACCGAACCGCCCACGAAAAAGCCCGACCGGCGGGCCGGCGAAGAAGAGTCCCCCAAGGGCGGGTTCGGCGGCGGCTTCCCCGGCGGCTTCGGAGGGCCTGGGTCATGAGTAACCGTGAACGCTCACTGGCCGCGGTCTTGGCCGGGTTCCTCGTCCTGATCGGCATCGGCTTCGTCGCCTACCAATTCGTCTTCAGTCCGCTGGCGGCGAAGAACAAGCAGATCGACGGCCTCAATGAGGACATCCGCCAGCGCAACCTTGACTTGGACGAGATCCAAACCGCCAAGCGGAAGTTCGAGACGACGCGGCAGATGAGCCTCGGCAACGCCGGCGTGTCCCGCGGCCCGTACGCCGAACTGCTCAAGAGCCTGCTGGTGAACGCCGGCTTTCCCGTCACCGCCCTGAAAATCTCGCTGAAGGAGCCGGACAGCAAGACCGCCCCGGCCATCCAAGGGAAGAAGACCGCGTACACGCGGCTGGTCTACGACATCAGCGCCAAGGGGGAGCTGTTCTACTTCGTCGAGTTCTTGAAGCGGTTTTACGAGCAGCCGCTGCTGCACGCGGTCAAGTCAATCAACATCCTGCGCCCGTCCGACGCCAAGGCGCAGGCCCGGGGCGAACTGGACGTGACCATGACCATCGAGGCCTTGGTGCTGGAGAACGCCACGGAGCAAAGCCCGCCGGTGCGGACGCCGACCGAGCTGGCCGCCGTGTCCATCGCCGGCGGCCTCGGGGCCAAAGGTTTGTCCGCCAAGGTGTTCGTCGCCGGCAAGCCGTTGCCGGGGGCCGAAGTCGTCGCGCTGGCAACCCCGGCCCGCGACTACCAGAGTATCAGCACGAAGAACGTCTTCTTCGGCCCGGCCCCCCCGGAGAAGACGAAAATGGTCGTCGAGCGGGACGTGCCGGCGGAGGACGACATCTCCAACTTCATCACGCTGACGTCGGTCGTCGGCCACCCGGAGGACGGCAAGATCGAGGCCGTCTTCCGCGACAAGCTGAACAACCACGAGTACACCGTGATTCAGACCGCCTCGGGCAAGATCACGGTGGACGCGACTTACGACCTGAAAGGCAGGAAGAAGGCGATCTACAAGGCCGGCGGGCAGGAGATCATTTACGGCAGCGACGAGGGGCAGAACAGGCGGGCCTTCCGCGTCCGCCGCGTCAACCCCGGCGAAGTGGTGCTGGAAGAAATCTACGAGGAGAAGGCGAAGGAAAAGCCCACGTTCACCCTCCTGACGGCCGGCGGCCTGTGGTCGGCCGTCAGTCTCACCGACAAGCCGTGCAGCACCGTCTCCGTCGGGCAGACGCTGGAAGGCATGTCCCAACTGACGTCCCGCGAGGCGTTCAAGGCAATCTACGCCAAGCCGGCGTTCTCGGAAGTGAGCGCGGAAGACAAGGGGCGGTGAAGGGGTGATCGCGAATCACGCGGTGAGGTTTTCGACCCCGGATGGGGTCGCAGCCATTGGCCCCGGGTCGCCGCTTCGACGCACCCGGGGACACGCGGCATGTAAAAAGGTTTTCGACCCCGGATGGGGTCGCAGCAGCGTGGTCCAGATGCTGTGACCCCTCCGGGGTCAAAAGACAGTG
>JAYUGD010001080.1:0-8714 GCA_043767785.1 Zavarzinella sp.
ACACTCGTGACGTACAATGGCGGTGTCTCCACCATAGCGCGGCCCGCGAATCCTGTCGCCCCCGCCGGCCGATTTTTGCACAAGCTCTCCGCGTGCGGATCGGCTTCCACCCACTGATGGCTGATCCCCGCGGGTGGAAGGCCCGACCGCTCTCGGAGAGAGCGGAGTACACTGGGCGCCCGCCGGACGAACTCACTTTTTCCGTTGGCTCTCGCTCTCGCGTCCGGACACGCTCCGTAAATCATGGTCCCGGCGGCCGCGGACCAGTTCAAACACTTCCGGGTCGCTCAACGCCTCCCCGGCCGTCAACCGGCAGCGGGCTTTTTTGGCCACGGCTTGTTCAAACAGAGTCGTCTTGCACGCCGCGCACGCCAGAAAATAGGTCTTCAACTCCTTGGTGACGCCGTCGCTCCAGCGGGCCGCGATTTTGAAGGCGGCCGGCGCGTCGCAGTCGGGGGCGTGGCAACCGATCTCGTAGGGGGGCATCGGCAAGGGCGTCAGTCCGTGTCTTGGTCGAAGGGGATCGGCTCCTCGCGGATGCGGGCGATGGCGTTCTGGGCCGCCCGCGCCTCGGCGATTTTCTTGTTCGGCCCCCACACGGCCGGGAACCGGTCCTTCGCGATCACCACCGCGATTTTGAAGCAGCGCTGGTGGTCCTTGCCCTGCTCGTCCAGCACGACATACTTGGGCACGGCGCCGTACATTTGCTGGGCGATTTGCTGGAGCAGAGACTTGTAATTATTCGTCGCCGTGTCGCGGATCACCTCGTCGATTTCCGGGTCCAAGTACCGCAGGATGAACGGCTGCGCCGCCGGCATGCCGCCGTCCAAGTACATGGCCCCGACGACCGCCTCGAACAGGTCGGCCAGCATGTTGCTCGGCAACTTGGAACTCGGCGTCAGCCCGCGGCCGAGGAACAGGTATTCGCCGAGCGAGAGGGCCTGGCTGAACTTGGTGCACGACGTCCGGCTGACGACGGCCGACTTCACCTTCGTCATGTCCCCCTCGTGGTACTCGGGGAACCGGCGGTACAACTGCTCGACGCACACCAGCCCGAGGACGGCGTCCCCCAAGAACTCCTGGCGCTCGTTGGACCGCAGGCGCGTGTTGGCCCCCGACGAGTGCGTGAGGGCTTCGCGCAGCAACTGGATGTCTTGGAACTGGTAGCCGATGGCGGCCTGGCAAGCGGCCAACACGTCGGCTTCCGGGTCTGGCGGCGGCGTCTTCGGCATATGCAGAGCGTCACTCTGGGGCGGCATCCCTCATAACTAACCATCGGGGCGGGTGTTGTCAACCGGGCGGTGGTTGCTCCCGCACGAACCGCAGATCGCCCACCGCCGGTCACGCCTGGGTGGCGGCGGGCCGCCCGGCGTGCTATAACAGACGGTAACTCGCCAATCCTCCACGCCTTGCGTCGATGAGAAGGTGCCGATGTCTCTGACTCTCTGGCAGGCCGAGGCCGCGGAACACGGCGGCCCCGTCGTGCTGTTGGTGGACGACCAAGTCTTTGTCGGCCAGTACATCCGCGCGATGCTGGCCGACGTGCCCGGCCTCGAATTTCACCACTGCACGGACCCGGCCCAGGCCATCCCGACCGCCAACGCCGTCCGGCCGACGGTGATCCTCCTCGACTTGGTGATGCCCGAGGTGGACGGCCTGCTGTTGGTGAAATACTTCCGGGCCAACAAGGCCACCCGCGAGACGCCGATGATCGTCCTCTCCAGCAAGGAGGAGGCGACGGTGAAGGCCAAGGCGTTCGGCTTGGGGGCCAACGATTATCTCGTGAAGCTGCCCGACAAGCTGGAACTGGTCGCCCGCGTGCAGTACCACTCGCGGGCGTACCTCACGCTGCTGGACCGCAACGAGGCGTACCGCGCGCTGGCCGAGACGCAAAAGCAAATGGCCGAGGAACTGGCGACGGCCGCCCGCTATGTGCAGTCGCAACTGCCGGCGCCATTGACCGGGGCCGTCACCGCGGCGTGGAAGTTCGTCCCGTCCAGCCAGCTCGCCGGGGACATGTTTGGCTACCACTGGCTGGACGCGGACAAGCTGGCCATCTACCTGCTCGACGTGAGCGGCCACGGCGTCGGCTCGGCGCTGTTGGCCGTCACCGCGGGGAACGTGCTGGCCAACCGCTCCCTCCCGGACACGGACTTCGCCGACCCCGGCCGGGTGCTCAAGCGGCTCAACGACGTGTTCCAGATGGACAAGCAGAACGAGAAATACTTCACCATCTGGTACGGCGTCTTCGACCGCCCGACGCGGCAACTGCGCTACGCCAACGCCGGCCACCCGGCCCCGCTGTTGTTCACCGGCGCGGGCGAAGAGTGCCGGTCCTTGGAGTCGGCCAGCTTCGCGGTCGGCTTCGTCCCCGAGTGCGACTTCGACACCGAGGCGGTCACGCTGGGGCCGGCCGCCCGGCTGCTCCTGTTCAGCGACGGGGTGTTCGAGATCGACCGGCCGGAGGGGAAAATGTGGACCTACGGCGAGTTCGTGGCGTTCGTCCGCGGGCAGCCGGACGGGCCGCCGAGCGTGATGGACCGGCTGTACGAGTGCGTGAAGGCCGTCCGCGGCGGGGACGTGCTGAACGACGACTTCTCGATGGTGGAAGTCCGGTTTTGACGGCACGACCGGCACGACCGGCACGGTTTCGCCGAATTTCCCCGCCCGCCCGCCCGGATTTGTCGGAGCCGACCCCGCCCGCGATTTCTAATTGAGCAGACCCTCCCCGCGCCCGCCCGACGAGACGGCCCATGACCCGCTTTCAAGACCTCACCATCCGCCGGAAACTCCAGTTCCTCGTGGGCTTCGCCATCGCCTCCCTCGCGGCCACGCTCGCCTTCGCGGACGTGCTGCTGCACCGCTACGGCGTCAGCGGCCCGCTGTACAAGTATGTCATTGATCGCAAGGACATGTTGTCCGAAATCATGCCTCCGACGCTGTACTTCAGCGAAGGGTACATCGTCCTTCAGGAACTGGAAACCGAGACGGACAAAACGGCCGTCGAAGCCGGCAAGGCGAGGTTTAAGGACGCCGTCCGTTCGTACGAGGACCGCCGGGCGCATTACCTCAAAAACGTGATCGTGGACGAGCAACTTCGCCGGCACGTCGAGCGAGACCTGCACGACCCGCTGGTCCGCCTGTTCGCCGTCGCCCAAGACGAATACTTTCCATTGCTGACCGGCGGGGCGGCGGAAAAAACCGCCGCGTCCAAGGTGATGCGGGAAAAGGTGACGCCCCTGTTCCGCGAACATGCCAAGGCGGCCGCGCTGGCGACCGCCCGCCTGAACGAGGTGACGCGCGCCGCCGAGCGGGAGGCGACGGCCAACAGCGGCTTCTGGCAGATCGGCCTGCTCGTGGTGACGGGCATCGCCGTCCTGACGATGTTCCTCGTCGGCTGGTCGGTCACCAGCGCCATCCACCAGTCCGCCATGTTGTTGTTAAAGCGCGTGCGGGAGATGGCCGGCGGGGCGTCCGACCTGACGGCCCGCATTGAGGTGCGGGGGACGGACGAGTTGGCCCAGCTCGCCGTCGGCATCAACGCCATGATCGCCAAGATTCAGACCGTCGTCGGCAAGGTGCGCGAGTCCAGCGTGCAACTGCTGTCCACGGCGTCCGAGATCAACGCGACGGCCCGGCAGCAGGAGACGACCATGCAGCAGTTGGGAAGCTCCACGTCCCAGATCGCGGCGGCCGTCCGGGAAATCTCGGCCACGTCCACCGACCTCGTCGGCACGATGAGCGAGGTGAGCGACAAGGCCCACCACACGTCGGCCCTCGCCCTCAGCGGCCGCAGCCGGTTGGCCGGCATGGAGATGACCATGCAGCAACTGGTCGAGTCCACGGCGACCATCTCCTCGAAGCTGACGACCATCCGCGAGAAGGCCGACAACATCAACCTCGTCGTGACGACCATCACCAAAGTGGCCGACCAGACGAACCTGCTGTCCATCAACGCGGCCATCGAGGCCGAGAAGGCCGGGGAGTACGGCCGCGGCTTCCTCGTGGTGGCCCGCGAAATCCGCCGGCTCGCCGACCAGACGGCCGTGGCCACCCTGGACATCGAGAACATGGTCCGGCACATGCACGACGCCGTGTCCGCCGGCGTGATGCAAATGGACCAGTTCAGCGACGAGGTGAAGACCGGGGTGAACCGCGTGGCCGAGATCAACGGCCAGACGGGCCAGATCATCGAGGAAGTCCGCGGGCTGAACGACCGCTTCCGCCACGTCACGGAAGGCATGAAGAACCAGTCCGTCGGCGCCCAGCAGATCAACGACGCGATGGTGAGCGTCTCGTCCGGCACCAAGGAGACGTCCGCGTCGCTCCAGGAGTTCCAGCGGGCGACGGCCCACTTGCGGTCGGCGGTCGAGAACCTGAACCAAGAAATCGCCCGCTTCACAGTGTGACGCGGCGGGGGATGACATGCTGGCGCTGACCTTCCACATCGGGCCGAACCGGCTGGCCCTCGGCGTGCGCGAGATCGCGGAAGTGGTGCCGCGCGTGGACCTGAAGCCGGCCCCGTTCGGGCCGGCGTGGCTCGCCGGCGTGTTTGTCCACCGGGGCCGCGTCGTCCCGGTCGTGGACCTGCACCGCCTGCTCGCGGTCGGCCCGTGCCCGCCGCACCTGAGCAGCCGCGTGATCCTCGTGCCGCTGCCCGGCGACCCGCGGCGGCGCCTCGTCGGGCTGCTGGCGGCGCGGGTGGCCGACGTGCGCGACTTCCCGCCGCCCGCCCCCGGCGCGGCCGCGGACGGCGACTCCGCCCGGCCGGACCTCGGCCCGGTTCTCGTCGACGCGGAAGGGATCATCCACTTGGCCGCCGTTGACCGGATTCTCCCGGCGGCCTACCGGCAACAATTGTCCGCCCTGTGTCAAACGACCGACCCATGAGACACCCCGCCGCCGTCAGTGAACTCACCCGCCGGATCGGCCTGAACCCCGAGTCCGTCGGGGCGCACGCGCTCGGCACGGCCATCGACGCCCGCATGAAGGCCGTGGAGGCGACGGACGAGGCGGCGTACGCCGGCCGGCTGACGGCCGACGCGAACGAGCTTCAAGCGCTCGTGAACGAGGTCGTCGTCTCCGAGACGTGGTTCTACCGCGGGGCTGAGTTCTTCGAGACGGTCGTGCCGCGGGTGCGCCAACTCGCGGCCGGCCGGCCGGCGACGGCCCCGGTCCGCATCCTCTCCGTGGCGTGCAGCACCGGCGAGGAGCCGTATTCCTTGGCCCTCGCCCTCGCCCGGGCGGGGTTGCCGGGCTACGCGTACCGCATCGACGCCGTCGATCTCAGCACGCGCAACATCGACACGGCCCGCGTGGGCGTGTACGGGGAGTTCTCCTTCCGGCAAACGGACCGGGACTTCCGCAACATCTTTTTCCAGACAACCGCCCACGGCGCGTGGGAGGTCAAGCCCGAAGCGCGGGCGGCCGTCAACTTCCGCGTCGGCAACGTGACGGACCCGTTCTTCCTCGGCAACGAGCCGCCCTACGACGTCATCTGCTGCCGGAACGTCTTCATCTACTTGACCCCGGCGGCCCGGCGGGCGGCGTTGCAAAACCTCACCCGCCTGTTGGCCTTCGGCGGCCTGTTGGCCGTCGGGCACGCGGAGGCGAGCGAGTTGGGCGAGCCGCAGTGGAAGCGGTTCGGCCCGGAGGGGGCCTGCGTCTTCCAGCACACGGCGGTCCCCGCGGCGGCCCTGTGGTCCGCGCCGGCGGCCGGCCCGGCGGCGGCGGAACCGGCGGTGATCGAACTGGCGGACCCGGCCCCGGAGCCGCGGAAGGCCGTCACGCGGTCCGGCCAGCACCGGCGGCCGCTGCCATTGTCGCGCCCACGCCCCATGAGCCAAGGGGCCGACGGCTCCGACTGTTGGAACGTCATCGGGGTGCGCGGCGACCACTCGTGCCCCGAACTGGCGACCTACGACCACTGCCACAACTGCCCGGTCTTCTCGGCCGCCGGCCGCCGGTTCTTGGACAACGCCTCCCCGCCGGGCTACCTCGCCGAGTGGACCGACCGCTTGGCCGAGCCGATCCCCGAGCCGGGCCGCGACCTCGAAAACGTGCTGATCTTCCGCATCAAGGACGAGTGGCTGGCGCTGCCGGTGGCCTTCGTCGCGGAGGTGACGCAGCCGCGGCCGTTCCACCGCGTCCCGCACCGGGGCGGCCTCTTGGACGGCGTCATCAACATCCGCGGTGAACTGCACTTGCTCGTCCGCGTGGACGAAATGCTCGGCATCACGCCGCCGGGGGACGAAATCCCGATGACCCGCAAGTCCCGGCTGATCGTGGCGGGCGGGCCGGGCAACCTGTGGGCGTTCGTCGTCAACGAGGTGGACCGCGTGCGGCGGTTCCCGGCCTCGGAACAGAAGCCGGTCCCGAGCACCGTGGCCCGCGCCACCGGCCGCTTCTCCAAGGGCGTGCTGGTCGGCGACGGCCGCATGACCGGGCTGTTGGACGGGGACAAGCTCTTCGAAGCCCTGCGGGCCAGACTCACATGACCGACGAGGCCGACGACCGACCGCTGTTCGACTTGTTCCGCCGCGAACTGCGGGACGGGGCCGCCGCGCTGGCCGCGGGGACGGCGTGGGCCGCCGTCGTGGAGGCGGCCCGCACCGTCCGCGGGGCCGCCCGCATCGTGGGCGTGGCCTGTGCCGCCCGGCTCGCCATCGCCGTCGAGGAAACCGGCTCCTCCTTGCTGAACAACCCGGCCGGCCTGAGTGACGCGATCCGGGACGGCTTGCGGGCCACGGCCGCGATTCTCGCCGACATGGCCGACATGGAGGAAGAGGCCGTCGCCCCGTGGGCGGCCGAACACGACGCGGTGATCGCGGCGATTGTCGCCAAGCTGCGCGTCACCGCCCCGGCCCCGGTCCCGGTCCCGGCCGTCGTCCATGTACGGGAAGCTCATCCGCCGGCGCCCGCCAACCCGGCCGCGTTCTCGCTGTTCGACTTGTTCCGCGACGAGGTGCGCACGCACGTCCACACCCTGAGCGACGGCATCCTGGAGTTGGAACGGGAGCCGGCGAACCCGCAGCGGATCGAGCCGCTCATGCGGGCGGCCCACTCGATCAAAGGAGCGGCCCGCATCGTCGGCGTCGATCTCGCGGTCGCACTGGCGCACGTGCTGGAAGACGTGTTCGTGGCCGCCCAGAAGGGCAAGATCGCCCTGCGGGCCGCCGACATTGACGTATTGCTCGCGGCGTCGGACGTGTTCGCCACCCTCGCGGACATCACGGAGGCCGGCATCGACGGGTGGACCGTGGCCAACCGCGCCGCCGTTGACCCGCTCACGGACGCTTTGGGCCACATGGTCAAAGGGGAGTCGATCAGTACGGGTGCCATGCCCACGGCTTTGCGTGGGCATGTCGGGGCTTCCCAACACCTTGAAATCTCACCCACGTCGTTGGTCGAATCATGCCCACCCAAAGCGGTGGGCATGGCACCCGAGCCTGTCCCCGCGATGTCGGGGAGCGAGCCGCATCGAGTGTCCACTTCGGACGAGCCGGTGGTGCGGGTGACGGCTGCCCGGCTCAATCGCCTGATGGGACTGGCCGGCGAATCGCTGGTGCAGGCCCGCTGGCTCCAGCCGTTCGCCGCCTCCTTGCTGCGGCTCAAAAAGCAGCAGGACATTTTAGGGTCTACGCTCGACGTGCTGGTCGAGCGCCTCGCTCTCGGCGAACGGCCCGACACACTGGGCCGGCTGGTCGATGAGGCGCGCCGGCAACTCAACGAGTGTCACCAGACCGTCGCCGGCCGCATCGGCGAATTCGAAGACCGGGCCGCCGCCGCCGACGACTTGAACAGCCGGCTGTACCGCGAGGTGATCGCCAGCCGGATGCGCCCGTTCGCGGACGGGACGCAGTCGTTCCCACGCCTCGTGCGGGACATGGCCCGCACCTTGGGTAAGAGCGTCCGGCTGGACGTGCAGGGCCACTCGACGGACGTGGACCGGGACATCCTGGAAAAATTGGAGTCCCCGCTCACGCACATGATCCGCAACGCCGTGGACCACGGCATGGAGACCGCGGCGGAGCGACTCGCGGCCGGCAAGCCGGAGTCGGGGACGATCCGCGTCGAAGCCCGGCACCGGGCCGGCACGCTGGTCATCACCGTCGCCGACGACGGCCGCGGCATCGACCCCGCGCGGGTCCGCCAGAAGATCGTGGACCGGGGCATGGTGACGGCCGACATGGCCGTCACGCTGACCGAGCCGGAGTTGCTGGAGTTCCTGTTCCTGCCGGGGTTCTCGACGGCCGCGGCCGTCAGCGAATACTCCGGCCGCGGCGTCGGCCTGGACGTGGTGCAGGAGATGATCCGCACCGTCGGCGGCACCGTCCGCGTCACCTCGACGTTCGGACAGGGGACGACGTTCCACCTCCAGTTGCCGATCACGCTGTCGGTCGTGCGGGCGGTCCTCGCGGTCATCGGCGGGGAGTCGTACGCCTTCCCGCACAACCGCATCGACCGACTGTTGCGCGTGCCCGTGACCGACGTGCGCTCCCTGGAGAATCGCCAGTACATCGTGGTGGACGGCAAGAACATCGGCTTGGTGCTGGCCGCCCAGATTTTGGACTTGGGGACGCAATCGCGGTCGAACGAAACGCTTTCGATTGTCCTGCTGTCCGACGCGACGGGGCAGTACGGCCTGATCGTGGACGCCTTCACCGGGGAGCAGGACTTGGTGGTGCGGCCGCTCGACCCGCGGCTGGGCAAGG
>JAYUGD010001081.1:0-8713 GCA_043767785.1 Zavarzinella sp.
GCGGTCGCGCGGGCGTGGGACTCCCGCCCGTCGGCCGCCGACGTGGAAGTCCACGCCCAAGTCCTGCTGAACTCGCTGATCCCCGTTCAAGTGATCGCCCGCGGCCGGCAACTCGACACGGCGACGCCCACCTATTACGGCGCCGGCGTCGCCCGCGGCGCCGAGGTGACGCTGTTCAAAGTCGTCGGCGGGGCGACGACCGTGCTGGGGACGCTCAAGACCGGCCAATACGTCAGCAACCAGTGGGTCGATGTCTCCTTGGCGGTGCAAGGCACGCGCCTGCAAGTGCGCGTGCAACGGGCCGACTCCGGACAATGGCTGAACCGCTTCGGCGAGTGGCAGGCGGCCCCCACGGAAGCCCTCGACGGCATCGATAAGGCCATCGCCGGGGCCGGGCAGGTCGGCCTCAACCGCCCGGCGTCCTACTTCGGCGACGTGGCCGCGGACAACTTCCGCACGGTCGCTTCGAAGGGGGATATCACGCCGCCGACGCTGGCGCTTCGCTTCCCGAACCTGCCGGCCACGGCCCCGGCGACGGGGCTGAAGGGCATCGTCAAAATCTACACGGACATCAAGGACCAGGGGGCCGTCCGGCGCGCCGACTTCCTGATGGACGGCGCCACCGTGGCCCGGCGGGACAAGAGTCCGTTCCGCACGGACTTGGACACGCGGAACTTCGCCAACGGCGCCCACACTCTTTCCGTGCGCGTGTGGGACGCCGCCGGCAACACGACCGAATCGACGCTGCAAGTGAAGGTCGCCAACCCGCCGGCCGCCCCGCCTGCGGCGATCAAGCGGCACTTCTCGCACGTCCGGTACGCGAGTCTGGCGTACCACGGCACGCCGATGGACGCGACAACCACGGAACTGCTGCAAAACAAGGTGGACCTCGTCGTCCCGAACCCGAACTACCTCGGGCCGATCGAGGCCGTCTCCCCGGATACGCCGCAGTACATTTACTCCAACGTGTCCAATCTCTACTTGAACCTGCTGACCGACTGGCTGTCGTTCGCGGACGCCAAGAAACTCCCGCGCGAGAACGCCTTCTACCACGTCACGCAGCCGACGCCGTTCAGCGGCAACAGCCCGTCGTCGCTGCCGGTGGACCGCTTCTGGAACGTCGAAACAGGCGGGGCGGCCCTCACCTCGTTCACGGCCGCGGCACAAGTGAATGCCCCGGTGAACATTCCGTTTGGGGCTGCCAAGGACGCCCTGTACTTGGCTTACCCGGACAAGTTCCACGAGATCAACGTCACCGTGGGAAAGACGGCGAATGTGGGGTGGAAGGGCGTGTGGGAGTACGCCCGTTCCGCGGACGCCAACGGCAAGCCACTCGCGTGGAAGACGCTCAAGGTGAAGGACGGCACACAACAGTTCAAGCAAAGCGGCCAAGCGACGTTCGACCCGCCGGCCGACTGGAAGACGGCCGTGGTCGGCGGCAGCGCCGCAAGACTGTATTACGTCCGCTTCCGCACCACGGCAGGCACGGCCGCCGACGCCCCGGCCGTCACGCTTTTGCGCGGGCGGGACTATGTGAACGCCAACGGGACGCTGGCCGGGACGATGCCCGCCTTCGACGCGACCGCCGACCGGGACGGCAACGGGTATTTGACCGACGCCGAGTACGCCAAGCGGAAGGCCGGCGCGGACGCCCGCTTCACCTACGAGACGCGGGTGTTCTACCCGTACTACGGGCAAATGCGCTTCGTGACGAACCCCTCCGGGGCCGGCGTCGCCGACTGGGCGACCGACACCCATCAGCGGCTGTTGAAGGCCCAGCCGCTCGCCGACGGCATCATGATGGACAACTCGGGCGGCCGGCTCCCGAACTTCACCGCCGCAGTTGCCGAGCAGACGGCCACCTACAGCTACGACTATGCGGCGCTGCTCGCCCAGCTCGGCCGCGCGATCTCACCCAAGTCTATCATCGCCAACACGGCCGGCGGCGGGGCGGCGGCCGCGCAGATCGACCGCCAAGTGGCCGGCTCGCTGGAGGAGTTCGCCCTGCGGCCGCTCCAGCACACGTGGTCCCAATTCCGCGGCGCGGCCAGTGACATCGGCCAACGCCTCAACCAACTGGCCGACGGCAAGTTCATCATCCTCGACACGCTGGCGTCCGGCGGCGGCTCCCCCACTGACCCACGCACGCGGATGGCGGCCCTCGCCTACTACTACCTGCTGGCCGACCCGGACAAGACGTTCCTGATGACCTTCGGCGGCGAAGAACCCGCGTCGTCGTGGAGCCGCCACTGGTTCGACGCCATCGGGTACGACGTGGGCAAGCCGACGGGCACATGGACGCAGGCGGCCACCGGCACGGACCCGGCCGACGCCCGACTCGGCTATCAACTCTTCGCCCGCAATTACGACAACGCGCTCGTGCTGTACAAGCCGCGCTCCTACACCGCGGGCGTCGGGACGGGGACGATCGGCGACGACACGGCGACGACGCACCAACTTGACGGAACCTACCGCCCGCTCAACGCGGACGGCACGCTGGGGGATGAAATCACGACGGTCACCCTCCGCAACGGCGAAGGGGCGGTGTTGGTGCGAAGTTCCCCCGCGGGAAGTTGACGACAGTCTTGTTAGCCGCGACGCAGAGGCTTTGCGCAGCGGAGCGCGTCCCGCGACTGTAACCAGTGGCTTGCGCTCGCCGAACCCAGTGACGGCCGCGGGACGCGCTCCGCTGCGCAAAGCCTCCGCGTCGCGGCTAACAAGAAGAGGAATCGCTTCATGTCCACATCCACGTTCCGCATCGGCAACCGCGACATCGGCCCCGGGCACCCCGCGTACCTGATCGCCGAGTTGTCCGCGAATCACGGGCACGACTACGACGAGGCCGTCCGGCTCATCCACGCCGTCAAGGCGGCGGGGGCCGACGCGGTGAAGTTGCAGACGTACACGGCCGACACGCTGACGATCCAATCCGACCGGCCGGAGTTCCGCGTCGGCGGGGGGACGCTGTGGGACGGCCGGACGCTGCACGACTTGTATGCCGAGGCGTACACGCCGTGGGAGTGGCAGCCGCGGTTGAAGGCCGTCGCCGACAGTTTGGGGCTGGACTTGTTCAGCACGCCGTTCGACCCGACGGCCGTGGACTTCTTGGAAGCGATGAACGTCCCGGCCCACAAAGTCGCGTCGTTCGAGATTGTTGACTTGCCGCTGATCGAGAAGATCGCGGCGACGGGCAAGCCGATCATCATGTCCACGGGGATGGCGACGCTCGCGGAAATTTCCGACGCCGTCGAGACCGTCTTCCGCGCCGGCAACAAGCAACTCGTGTTGCTGAAATGCACCAGCGCCTACCCGGCGCCGCCGGACACGATGAACCTGCGCACCATCCCGCACCTGTCGGCGGCCTTCGGCGTCCCGGCCGGGTTGAGCGACCACACGCTGGGCGTGGCCGTCCCGGTGGCGGCCGTCGCCCTCGGGGCCTGCGTCATCGAGAAGCACGTGACCATGTCGCGGGCCGTGCCGGGGCCGGACAGCGCCTTCTCGCTGGAGCCGCACGAATTCCAGCAGATGGTCGAAGCCGTGCGGGCGGCCGAGAAGGCGCTGGGCGAAGTCCATTACGGCGTGACGGCCGACGACGCCAAGAGCCGCGTCTTCCGCCGGTCGTTGTACGCCGTCGCGGACATCACCGCCGGGGAGCCGTTCACCGAGGCCAACGTCCGCAGCATCCGCCCCGGCTTCGGCCTGCCGCCCAAGATGTTGAGAGACGTGCTGGGGAGGCGGGCCACGGTCGATCTGCCGAAGGGGTCGCCGCTGACGATGGACGCGATCGGGTCGTAAGTCATTTCACCGAAGGAACCGCCATGATTCTCGGCCTGCGCACCGTCATCTACCCCGTCACCGACCTGGCGGCCGGGAAGGCGTTTTACTCCCAGGTGTTGGGCGCGGAGCCGTACTTCGACCAGCCGTTCTACGTCGGCTATGCCGTCGGCGGCTTCGAACTCGGCCTGATCCCCGACGGCACGCCCGGTGCAGGCGGGGCCAGCCCACTGTGGGGGACCGCCGACGCCGTCGCGGAGTTGGCCCGCCTCGTCGCGCTCGGAGCCGCCGTCCACGAGCCGGTGAAAGAGGTGGGGGAAGGCATCAAGGTCGCCGCCGTCCGCGACCCGTTCGGCAACGTGTTCGGCCTCATCGAGAACCCACACTTTGATCCGAAGGCCGTGCGGTGAACCCGCCCACCCCGCGTGAACCTCCGTCGGCCGTCCCGTGTCCACGTCTCCCAGACACACGAACGGTTTCGTCACGCAGACATATGATCCTCGACACCCTCCGCAACCCCGGCTCCGCCGTCCCTTACGCCGCGCTGACGGCTATTCATCAGCATTCGCCCGGCGCGGCCGTCCTGGAGACGGCCGACAGCGCCTTCGACTGGCAACACTTCGCGGCCGCCGGGCTTTGCCAATGCACGCCGAAGCAGGGTTTTCTTGAGGAAGCCCTCTACGTCTGGGGGCAGGCCGCCGACCGGGCGTTCCGGACGGTCGTCAACGGGTATTTTGACGTGCGCTGGGAGGGCCAAACGCTCGGGCTGCTGCAAGTCCAAGTCGAATCGGCCTGCGGCGCGTCGAACCGCGTGTGGGTCGTCGCCGAGACGGCGGCGGTCGCCGACGACTTCTTCGCCGCCGTCTGCCGGTGGTCCTCGCCGATCCGCGACGAGGTGTACGTCTTCCAGGAGGGGTACTGGGCCAAGGACGCCGAGTTGTTCAAGTCGATCCAGTCGTCGCGACTCGACAACCTGATCCTGCCACCGGGGCTGAAGGAGTCCATCCGGGACGACGCCGCGGCCTTCTTCGACTCCCGTGACCGCTACCGCCGGTTCAACATCCCGTGGAAGCGCGGCCTGATGCTGCTCGGCCCGCCCGGCAACGGCAAGACGCACATGATCCAGGCCCTCGTCAACGACCTGAAAGTTCCGTGCCTCTACGTGAAGAGCCTGAAGGCCCGCCACCAGAACGAGGACCGCAGCATCAGCGACGTGTTCGACAAGGCGCGCGAGTCGGCCCCGTGCGTGCTGGTCATGGAAGACGTGGACGCGATGATCGACAGCGGCAACCGCTCCTTCTTCCTGAACGAGCTCGACGGCTTCCGCAAGAACGAGGGCCTCCTCACCGTCGCCACCACCAACCACCCGGAGCGCCTCGACCCGGCGATCGTGGACCGGCCGAGCCGGTTCGACCGCAAGTACCACTTCGACCTCCCGGCCGTCGCCGAGCGCGCCGCCTACCTGCGCTGGTGGAACCAGCAGCTCGACCCCGCCTTGCAACTGACGGCCGCGGGCGTCGCCGGGGTCGCGGCGGCCACCGAGGGCTTTTCGTTCGCCTACCTGAAGGAGCTGGTGCTGACATCCATGATGGCGTGGGTGAACAGCGGCGAGGCGCCGATGGACGAGACCATGCCGGCCCAACTCGTCGGCCTGCGGGAGCAGATGAACAGCGCGCGGGTGGCGGGCGGGGCCAATGAGTGATTGCCCGCGTCTTGGTTTTCGACCCCATCCGGGGTGAAGGCCGGGCTGTCTTCTTGCGGATCAGCGCGGAAAATCAGTGAAGGTACGGCCCCCGAACCAGCCCGGCCGGCGGGCTTCCAGTTCGGCCTTCATCCACCCCGCCTCGCCGAGGGTCAGGCCGGGGACGGCGGCCGCGGCCGTTCCGTCGGGGCGGAGGAGAGCCAACTCGAACGGCTCGTCGCCGGCGCCGAGGAAGCCGATCCACGATTTCGGCTCGTGTTCCCGCACCTTCAGCCGCACGTCGGCGTCGGTGTCGTGCCGCCGGGTGCGGCCGACGCCGAGCCAAGCGGATCGGCGTTCGACGGCCCCTTGGCGGAACGTCCACAAGGTCCGCCGGAAGCCTTCTGCCAGGGCGGCGAGCAACATAACGGCCATGCCCAAGCCGATGAGTTGGAACGGGATGAGAAACCAGAACAGGCTCCGCCAGCCGCCCATGTCCGCGGGCAGCAGTGGCTGCCCCATGACCCCGCCGCCCCACAGAAGGAACGTGAACACGCCGACGGCGCCGTTCCAAAACGCATTGAAGCACACGAGCGAGGCGATGTGCCTGGCCCGCCACCGGCCCGCCGTGCGGAAGCGGACGGCGTGGCCGTCGTCGTCGAGCGCCCACGCGCAATCGCTCGGCCGCCCGCCGGGGGCGGCCCGCGTCGCGGCGCTGAGGCCCGTCACGGCGGTGATCTTCCACGCCAGCCACGCGCACTCGGCCTCGCCCAGCCCGGAGCCGAACACCAGTCTGCGGCCCGTGGTGTGGACTTCGACGGCGAACACTTTGCCGGCTTCCTCGTCGTCGGAGGCGAGGACACACTGGACGCGCAGGATTTCCCCGCGCGGGATGACCCGCCGGCGCACGGGGCGGAGGACGCGGTACTCATAGCCGACGCCGTCGGCCGACGCGGTCAACCGTTCGGCGCCGAACAGCGAGTTCGCCAGCATGGACGCGGCGAACGCCCACGCCGCCCAGAACGGGAGGGCGAACAGGAACAAGAAGACATGCGGCGCGGCGATGACGACGCCGAGCAAGACGACGCACCCGACCGTCCAGCAAGTGAGCCAGCAGCCGAGGAAACACCCCGGCGGCGCCGCGGCCCCGCGTTTGGGCCGGCAGGTAATGGTCAGCCCCCCGTCGGTCTCGATGACTTCGGCGGCGGGGGTCACGGGCTTGGCGGGCGGCGGCACGGCGGTCTCCTGCGGCGGAAAGCCGTTTGCCGCAAGAGTCAGGATACGCCCGGCCGCCCACTCGCGTCATTGGCGGCCGGCGCCATTGGCGACAGCCGGGTGCCGGACGTCTGGTCCCGATCGCTTGATCGGCATGGCTCGGGGGGCGACCCCGTTGGCGGAAACGCCCCTGTCCCTGTTGCAACCGCTCGTCACTGTCCAAGTCGCACTCGAAGCCGCCGGGAAATGGTGAGTGACTGCCGGGGCAAGTCCCGGGCGGCGCGGGTGAAAAGTGGCGCGACAAAGTGATCAAACCGCCGCGAGGCGGTCGTGTTGGAGTCCCGCCTTTAGGCGGTCTTGGACCTGACACCCAAGGGCCGCCGGGCGGGCGAGTCTTCGAGGCCCGCCCCACTGGGCAAGAGTCTTCGCCCCCGGGGTCGGACCGTCGAAGACTCGGTCCTCTTGGGCCTTCTGGGGGAGCGTTCCAAGACCGCTTAAAAGCGGGACTCCCACACGACCGCCTCGTGGCGGTGAAGAATCGGAGCGCCCAGCCTCTTGCGGCCGCCCCGCCGGCGTGGTACGCTGCGGTGATCGCTCGCGTCACCTCAACCGCCCACGCAAAGCCCACCCATGAAACGCCTCGGCTCGCTGCTCGTCGTCTTGCTCTTCACGGCCGGCGTCTTTGCCGACGACTGGGCGGGCAAGACCATCACTGTGAAGGAGTCGGTGAAGCTCGGCCGCAAGTTGGGCAACGGCATCATCCGGGACGGGGCGGCCCTCGACCCGGCCAAGTCTTACGTGGTGAAGGCCGACGACGGCACCTTCCTGGAACTGGCCGGCGGGCACATCTTCAAGTTCGAAGCGGCCCTGGCCGCCGTCCAGGAGAAGCCGTTCCCCAAGACGCGGGCCAAGGACACCGACCCCATCGCGGCCAAAGGCGAGTGGTTCGGCAAAAAAGTGCTGCCGAAGCGGGACTCGGACACCATCCGCATGGGCGACTACGAAGACGACAAGCCGGTCTCCTGGACGCCGCACAACTTGTTGAACTGCACGGTGCGGGAAGACCGCGACGGCTATCTGCGGGTGTACGACATGCGCCGCGAAGGCTGGGTGCTCAAAGACGACATGGTGACGGCCGAGGACGCCCCGGCGTGGTGGGACAAGGCCGTGAAGGAGAAGCCGAACGACTATTACGGTTGGTGGATGCGCGGTATGGGTTGGTGCGACAAAGGAGAATACGACAACGCCATCAAGGATTTGACGGAGGCGATCCGACTCAAGCCGGACAGTAATAGCTCATACAATTCTCGCGGCAAGGCGTGGGGCGACAAGAAGGAGTATGACAAGGCCATCGCCGACTACGACGAGGCCATCCGACTCGACCCGAAAGGTGCCACCGCATACGTCAACCGCGGCAGTGCGTGGCGCGACAAGAAGGAGTACGACAAGGCCATCGCCGACTACGACGAAGCCATCCGACTCGACCCGAAAGATGCCAACGCCCACAACAACCGCGGCTATGTGTGGAGTGACAAGAAGGAGTACGACAAGGCCATCGCCGACTACGACCAAGCGATCCTGCTCGACCCGAAGAATTCATATGCCCTCGGCAACCGGGCATTTGCCTACGCCAAACTCAAGAAGTACGACGATGCCGTAGTGGGCTATGAGAAACTTCTGGAGTTGTATCCCAATTCCGAACTGGCACTTAACGCCTTATGTTGGAAACGAGCCACTTGCCCCAAGGAGTCGATCCGCGACGGCAAGAAGGCGGTCGAGTACGGCAAGAAATTGGTGGAGTTAAAAGCTGCTGATTGGCGTTATCACGATTCGCTATCCGCCGCTCACGCCGAAGCTGGCGACTTTGAACTGGCCGTGGCGGAGCAGCGCAAGGCCGTCGAGATGCTCAAGGCCACGAAGGACTTCGACAAGGACGACTTGACGAAAGCTGAGGCCCGGTTGGAACTGTACCGGGCGAAGAAGCCGTATCGGGATGTGGAATAGGGGCCGGCGTTTTACCTCACCCCCCGGCCCCCTCTCCGA
>JAYUGD010001082.1:0-3140 GCA_043767785.1 Zavarzinella sp.
GTCTTCTTCAAGGCCAGACACGTCGGGCTGACGCCTCGACGCTCGCCAAGACTTCGGCATTGGTTTTCAAATCCGCAATCCGCAATCCGCAATCCGCAATTCAAAAGATCAGCCGGCCGGGTCTTTGCCGTCCACCCACGGGCCGGCGAGCTTTTGGTACTCGGGCGGGTTCAGGAGGCTGCCTTCTTCGCCGCCGGTCCAGCCGGCGATCTGGTTCGGCTTGCCGCGGCCCTTGGACCGCTTTTCCCACGCGGTCGCCCAACTCGCGTCGGCCTCGACCGGCTTGCGGGCTTCCTTGTCCCAGAACAGGGCCTTGCCCTGGCGGTAACTCTGGACGCCCATGTTGACAGTCGTGAACGCCGCCGCCCCGAGGGCCGGGGTGCTGAACGTGTCTTGGTCCTTCTTGGCGACGTGCTCGATGAAGTTCGCCCACAGGGCGTAGGTGTCGTCCCCCTTGAGGCCGCCGGGCACCCACGTGCCTTCGGTGATGGCTTGGCCGCCCGGCCCCTTCGGGGCGGACTGCACCTTTTGCGGCAAGATCGTGTAGCCGAACTCCTTCGGCCCGTCCGGCTTCTTGGGGTCCACGGGCTTCGAGTCGAACACCAGCGTCGCCGAGTGGCCGCGGATGGCTTCTTCAATGCGGTGGTCGTTCACCATCGTCGCGGTGATGATGACTTGGCAGCCCTCTTCGTAGTCGGCCACGACGGTCGCCACGTCCGGCACATCGCGCGTGTCGTACTCCATGTAAATGCCGCCGCCGCCGACGACGCGCTTCGGGTAGCGCAGGCCCATCGCCGCGATCAGGTGCGTCGTCTGGTGGACGAACAGGTCGGTGAACATGCCGCCGCCGAATTGCCAGTAACAGCGCCATTGGCCGAAGATGGCCCGGTCGAACGGCACGTCCTTGAAGTTCGGCCCGATCGGCTCGCCGTTGACCGCGAAGCCTTCCCCGAGAAACCGCTTCCAGTCGATGGTCGTCGGGTTCATGTCCTTGGTCAGCGAGTAATAGCGCCACTGGCCCACGTCCGAGTTGCGGAAATAGCTCGTCTGCCCCTGCACCACTTTGCCGATCTTGCCGCTGCGGATGTGTTCGTTGGCCAGCCGCCACGTCGGGTCGGCCATCGACTGCACGCCGACGGTCATCACCCGGCCGGCCTTCTTCCAGGCGTCCACGACGGCGTGGGCCTCGCCGATGGTCCGCGTCATCGGCTTTTCGCAGTACACGTCCTTGCCGGCCTCGAGCGCGTCGATGGTCATGCGGGCGTGCCAGTGGTCCGGGCTGGCGATGCACACGGCGTCCACGTCTTTTTGCGCCAGGACGACTTGGTAGTCCTTGGTACAGTGCGTCTTGTCCGTCTCGGCGATGCCGCAGCGCTTGGCGGCCGGGAACAGCCCCTGGCCCTTGGCGATGCCGGTCTTGCGGTTCATCCCCTTGGTGAAGTCGCCGTCCCACACGTCGCACACGGCCACGGGCCGGACACCCTTGCCCTCGGCCTGCATTTGCAGGATCACGTCGATGTGCTGTTGGCACCGGCCGCCGACGCCGAGGAAGCCGACCCGCAGGGCCTCGTTGGCCCCGTACACGCGGTCGTAGCTCGCGGCCGTCATGGCGACCGCCGCCGTGGCCACCGCCGACCCCTTGAGGAAATCGCGGCGGTCAGCGCTGGAAGATTCGGACATGGTTAAATCCTTTGGTGGTGAATGTGGGAATGATAGGAACCCTCTTGCTCCCCCTCTCCGTTTCGGAGAGGGGGCCGGGGGGTGAGGTAAACGACCGGATCCTATGTGCTGCGGCTTCTTACTCCGTGTTCTGCCCGTTTACCTCACCCCCTAACCCCTCTCCGAAGCGGAGAGGGGGAACCCGACTTTTCCGTTTCACTTCTTCGCGTGCTTCAACAGCCACGGGTACAGTTCTTTGGTGCCGTAAGCCTTGTCCCAACTATTATGGCCGACGCCGGGGTATTCGGTGTATTCCGGCTTGCCGCCGGCTTCTTTGAGGGCCTTAATCATGTCGCGTGACTTTTCCACCTTCACGGCCGTGTCGGCGTCGCCGTGGAAGTCCCAGCAGGGGATGTCTTTGATCTTGGCCGCGTCGGCCGGGTTGCCGCCGCCGCACACGGGGACGATGGCCGCCCACTTGTCCGGGTACTTGGCCGCGAGGCTCCACGTGCCGTAGCCGCCCATCGAGAGGCCAGTAAGGTACACGCGCTTCGTGTCGGCCTTGTACGTTTTCATCTCGGCTTCAAGGATCGCCAACGCCCGGTCGGCGTCCGGCTTGCCGGCCTGCCACGACCGCAGTTGTGACTGCGGGAAGACGGTGATGAAGCCGAAGTCCGGCCTCTTTTCGATGGCCTTGCCAAGCCCGGTGACGACCTGCTTCTTGCCGTCCGTCCCCGTTTCGCCGGAGCCGTGCAGGAACAAGATGACGGGGTATTCCTTCGTGCCGTCGTAATCCTTGGGCACGAAGACGACGTACTTCGCCTCCTTGCCGTCGGCATCCTTATGGACCTTGTCGAGGAACCCGGTCTTCTCGGCCGCGTGGGCCAACAGACCGAGGGAAAGAGAGCCGACCAACCCAAAGAGCCACTTCATTGATGTCACCCGCGGAGAGAATGCCAACAGAGTACCATGATCGACGCCCCGGCGCCAACGGGGTATTCAAAAGAAAATGCGGCCGGGCGCCTGTTTCGGCCGCCTCACTTCTTCCCCGTCGCGGACCGCCGCCGGAAAAACTCGTCGGCCATCGTTCCCAACAACAACGTCACGCCAATGACGGCGGGGATGACGGCGTCGGGGATATTGTTGAAGCTCACCACATTTTTGAGCAACGGCAGGACGGCCGCCCCGAGGACGATGCCGACGATGGTCCCCTCGCCGCCCCGCAGGGAGCAACCGCCCAGCACGGCCCCGGTGATGGCGTACAGTTCCAGTTCGGCCCCGGCGTTCGTCGGGTCGGCGGTCCCCACGTCCAGCAGGAACATGGCGCCGGCGAGGCTCGCCAGAGTCGAACACAGCACGAAGCCGATGACCCGCTTCTGGTTAGTGGAAATCCCGGCGTACTTGGCCGCGGACTCGTTGTACCCGATGGCGTACCAGTACCGGCCGAGGACGCTCTTGTGGAGGACCACGCCGACGACGGC
>JAYUGD010001083.1:0-8699 GCA_043767785.1 Zavarzinella sp.
CCCGCGTCAAGTCCTTGGCCACGCGGGAAGCGATTTTACGCGGCCGGTTCGCGCTCCACTCCGAAGCGTCGCGTCGCGGCTAAACGGGTTTCGATTTGGGTGAGGTTGCCTTTGAGACATCATAAACCAATGGACTCCCCGGCGTCCACCAGATACCATGCATGTTCCCGCCCGACCGCCCTCCCCGTTGCGGAAACTTCCCGATGCGATTGCCGTTGGCCGCCCTGTGTCTCTGCGTGACCGCCCAGTGGGCGGCGGCCGACGACCAATTCGAGAAGAGCGTCCGGCCGTTGCTGGTGGCGAAGTGCGTCGCGTGCCACGGCCCCAAGAAGGCGTCCGGCGGGCTGCGGCTCGATTCCCGTGAGGCAATCCTGAAGGGGGGCGACACCGGGCCGGCGGCCGTCGCGGAAAAACCGGACGCCAGCCTGATGATTCAGGCCGTCGAACACCGCGGCGAGTTGCGCATGCCGCCGAAGATGAAGGTGCCGGCGGCCGACGTCGCCGCGCTGCGCGAGTGGATCGCCAAGGGGTTGCCGTGGCCGACGAGTGAGCCGACCGCCGTCGTCGGGCCAACGACTTCGTTCACGGACGCCCAGAAAAAGTGGTGGTCGTTCCAGCCCGTGAAGCCGGTCGCGGCGCCGACGGTGAAGAACACCGCGTGGGCAACAACGGACGTGGACCGCTTCATCCTCGCCGGGTTGGAGAGCAAGGGCCTGACCCCATCGCCGCCGACTGATCGCCGCACGCTGCTTCGCCGGGCCACTTACGACTTGACCGGGTTGCCGCCGACGCCGGAGGAAGTGGACGCCTTCCTCAAAGACACGCGGCCAGACGCCTTCGCCCAAGTGGTCGAGCGGCTGCTGGCCTCGAAAGCCTACGGCGAACGCTGGGGCCGGCACTGGCTGGACTTGGTGCGCTACGCGGACACGGCCGGCGAGAACAGCGACCACCCGGCCCCGCACGCTTGGCGGTATCGCAACTGGGTGATTGACGCCTTCAACCGCGACCAGCCGTACGACGAGTTCGTGCGCGAGCAGATTGCCGGCGACCTGATGGCCGCGGCCGGCCCGCCGGAGAAGTACGCCGAGCGCGTGGTGGCGACGGGCTTCCTGGCCGTCGCCCGGCGCTACGGGCACACCATCATCGACGACATGCACCTGACGCACGAGGACATCATCGACACGATGGGCCGGGCGTTCTTGGGCCTGTCCGTCGCCTGCGCCCGCTGCCACGACCACAAGTACGACGCCATCACCGCCCGCGACTATTACGCCCTTCAAGGCATTCTGAACAGCACCAAGTTCCCCTTCCCCGGCTGCGAGGCGAAGCAACAGCCCGCTGACCTGTCGCCGATGGTGCCGCCGTCGGAGTGGGCGAGGACCGTCAAGCCGCACCAAGAACAATTGGCGGCCTTCGACACCCAACTCCGGGCGATGACGGAAGGCCAAGCGAAAGACGCCCAGCGGTTGAAGGCGACCCTCGCCGCCGTCGTCAAGCCCGTGGCCAAGGGGGAGATCGCGGACGGCAAGGAGCAACCCATCGCCGGGCCGGACGGCAAGCCGTTGCCTGCCGTGGCCGTGAAGGCGGGGGAGATGTTGCGGCTGTCCGTCTTCCCGCTGAAAAACCACGGGGCCGACACGACGCTGATCGAGTGGGAGATCAAAGAAGTCGGCGGGCAACAGCGCGTGTGGAACCTGACCAAGGACGTGATCGACGACATCCTCGCCGGCAACCCGCACGCCGGGGCCGACAAGGCGCCGGGCCGCTGGTGGTTCCTCGACGGCCGCGAGCCGTTCAAACTGCTGCCCGAAGCGTTGAAGGAGATTAACGGCGTCAAGGCGTTCTCCGGCTGGCGAAACGGGCCGGAGCCGGCTGTATTCGTGACGGCCGGCAAAGACCCCGTGAAAGTGTGGACGACGCTGCCGCCGCGCTCCCTGTTCGTCCACCCGGCCACGAACGGCCCGGTCGCCGTCGCGTGGGCCAGCCCGTTCGCCGGACAAGTCACGATCACTGGCCGCGTCGCGGACGCCCACCCCGGTGGCCCGGACGGCGTCGCGTGGACCATCGACCACTTGGCGGCCGACATTTCTTCGACGGTCGCTGGCATCGCGGAGTGGGAGGCGAAGAAGGCCGCCGTCGCCAAGCAGCGGGCCGAGTTCGCGGCCAAGGCGCCCAAGCAAGAAGTCGCCTATGCCGTCGCCGACGGCATAGAGGCCCACGCCAAGCTGCACCTGCGCGGCGACCCGGAGAAACTCGGGCCGGAAGTCCCCCGCCGCTGGCTGGAAATCCTGGGCGGGCAAGCCGTCCCGCCCGGCAAGGGAAGCGGCCGCCTGCAATTGGCCGGTTGGCTGACCGACCCGCAGAACCCGCTCACCGCCCGCGTGATGGTCAACCGCCTTTGGCAGCACCACTTCGGCAAGGGCCTAGTCAGCACGCCCAACGAGTTCGGCGTCCGCGGCCAGAAACCGACGCACCCGGAACTGCTTGATCACTTGGCCGGCAAGTTCGTGGCCGGCGGCTGGAGCATCAAGGCGATGCACCGCCAGATCATGCTCTCGGCGACGTATCAGCAATCGGCCGCCAGTCGAGACGAGGCCGTGAAGATCGATCCGAACAACGAGTCGCTGTGGAAGTTCGACCGCCGCCGCCTCAGCGCCGAGGAACTGCGGGACAGCCTGCTAACGGTCGGCGGCACCCTCGACCGCACGCCCGCCGGCCCGCACCCGTTCCCGCCGGAAAACACGTGGGGTTTCTCCCAACACGTCCCCTTCTCGGGCCAGTACGACAACGAAAGGCGCAGCGTCTACCTGATGATCCTGCGCAACCGCCGCCACCCGTTCTTGGGATTGTTCGACGGCGCCGACCCCAACACGACCACGCCGCAACGCCAAGTGACGACCGTGCCGACGCAAGCCCTGTATTTCCTGAACGACCCGTTCTTCCACGCCCAAGCCGCGAAACTGGCTTCCCGATTGCCGACCGCCTCCGATGATGTTCGCATCGCGGAAGTGTTCCGGCAAGCGTACCAACGGCCGCCGAGTGCGAAGGAAACAGAGACGGCGATTGGTTTCCTGAAAGCCCACGCCACGACGACGCCGGACAAGGCCGCGAGTTGGGCGGCGCTGGCCCGGTTGGTGTTGGCGGGGAATGAGTTTCTGTACTTGGAGTGAGCGATTGGTTTTGGCTTTTACCCCGAAGGGGTTGCACAACACAGCCCGGGGTCGCGCTTCGCGCACCCCGGGAATTGGAATCGTAAAGGTTTTGAACCCTGAAAGGGTTCCACAAATGTGGCCCCCGGTTTTTGTGCAACCCTTTCAGGGTTGATTGATGTGCGGGCCGTTTTCCCGGGGTGCGCGAAGCGCGACCCCGGGCTGTGTTGTGCAACCCCTTCGGGGTAAAAACCAAAACCGCGATTCGATTGGTTCTGAGACGTTTTCCGTGACCCGGAGCCTCCGTATGACCCCACCCTTCCTGCCCTCCCGCCGCGGGTTCGTTCAATCCGCCGTCGCCGGCTCGCTGCTGATGCCGGGAATTCTGAGCGAACTCTTGGCTCAAGACGCGGCCGACCCGCTGGCCCCTCGGCCGCCGCACTTCCCGGGCAAGGCCAAGAGCGTCATCTTCCTGTTCATGTCGGGCGGGGTCTCGCACGTCGATTCGTTCGACCCGAAGCCGAAGCTCTTTGCCGACCACGGCAAGCAGGTGACGTTCGACCACCCGGAGACGAAGAACCGGCCGGGGTACGAGAAGCTGTTCCTCAAGCGGCCCAACTGGAAGTTCGCCCCGCGCGGCAAGAGCGGCACCGAGATCAGCGACCTGTTCCCGCACATTGCCGGGCAGGCCGACGACATCGCCCTCATCCGGTCGATGCACACCAGCCACTCGAACCACTTCAACGCCACGCTCGGCATGCACACCGGGTCGTTCGCGTTCGCCCGCCCCAGCCTCGGGTCGTGGGTCAGCTACGGCCTCGGCACGCCCAACAAGAATTTGCCGTCGTTCCTCGTCCTCGCCTCGGAGATGCCCTACGCCGGCACGCAGGTCTGGGCGTCGGACTTCCTGCCGGGCGCGCACCAAGGCACCCGCGTCGTCCCCGGCGCGGAGCCGGTCGCCAACCTCGCCCGCCGCGTCCCCACGACGGCCCAGCAGCGGTTGGAACTCGACGCCCTCGCCGCGTTCAACGAGTCGCACCGGGCCACGCGCACGGACGAGCCGCAACTGGCCGCCCGCATCAAGTCGTTCGAGACGGCCTTCGGCATGCAGGCCGAGATGCCGGCCGCCCTCGACCTCGCCAAGGAGAGCGACGCCACGCTGAACCTGTACGGCCTCAAGCGCGGCGTCACGTCCGGCTTCGGCTGGCAGTGCCTCGTCGCCCGCCGCCTGGTCGAGCGCGGCGTCCGCTTCGTGGAACTCATCCACACCGGCTCCAGCGGCAACTGGGACTCGCACGGCAACATGGCCGACCACGGCCGCCTGGCCCAACAAGTCGATCAGCCCATCGCCGGCCTGCTCCAAGACCTGAAGCGCACCGGCCTGTTCGAGGACACCCTGGTCGTGTGGACGACGGAGTTCGGCCGCACCCCGTTCAACAACACCGCCGACAACCCCGGCCGCGAACACCACAACTGGGCCTTCTCCTCATGGCTCGCCGGCGCCGGCGTCAAGCGCGGCATCGTCCACGGCTCCACCGACGAGCACGGCATGAAGCCCGCCGAGAAGCCCGTCCATGTCCACGACTTCCACGCCACCATTCTGCACCTGATGGGCCTGGACCACACGAAGTTGACTTACCGCCACGGGGGGCGGGATTACAGGCTGACGGACGTGCATGGTAATGTGGCGAAGGACGTGTTGGCGTAACTACCTTGGCGGGTCAATTCAGAAGAGGTTGCCCGTCATGGACGTGTTTCGGCTTTTGTTCGCGCCGGCGGGCTATCGGGAAATCGGACTCGCTAAAGATCAACCCAGATCCATTTTGGACTTGTGCAACGAATTGGATTCACCCATTCCAATCCAACAATGGCAACCGCCGATTCTACGGGTGTATCGACCCAAGCGGCCCGAAGCCGCCATCCCGATCTTCTTGGGTAGCGCGCCAGTATTTTCCACGTCCGCTTATGAAAAAATCCGGCCGCACTTGGAGCAGTGGGGGGAGTTCTTGCAGTGCGATAGCGACCATGGGAACTACTTCGTGTACCACATTACAAACAACATCAGGGGATTAGATTTCGTCCGCTGCCGACTTTCGCATTTCCCGGGAACAACTGCCATCGACACAATTCAAAAGTGGGCGTTCGATCCCCAATCCGTGGGCGACAGTCCGATCTTTCGGTTGACGGCATACCACACGGGCGTGTTCGTGACGACACGATTTGACGAGATGATGGGCGAGGCCAACTTGTCTGGTTATAGACTTGAGTTCTTGGCAAGTATGTGAAACGCATCAAGCTCCGTCGCGGCTAACAAGACGCGGCCGGACGCTGTATAATGGCACTTCCCGCCCGGTGGTTCCTCCGCATGCGATTCCTGCCGATTATTCTCCTGTTCCTCGCGGCGATTCCCGCCCGAGCGGACGACGCCGAGAAGACTGCCTTCTTCGAGGCGAAGGTCCGGCCGTTGCTGGTCGCCAAGTGCATCGAGTGCCACGGCGCCCAGAAGCAGAAGGGGGGTCTGCGTCTCGACACGCGGGCGGCCTGGCAGAAAGGCGGCGAGTTGGGGCCGGCGATTTTGCCCGGCAAGCCGGAGGAGAGTTTGTTGATTAAGGCGGTGCGGTTCACGGACAAAGAATTGCAGATGCCGCCGAAGCAGCCGATGACGCCGGCCGAGGTGGCGGTGCTGGTCGAATGGGTGAAGAGCGGGGCAGTGGACCCGCGGACGGAGGCCGTCGCGGTCGCGCCGCCGAAGGACGACGAGTGGGCCGCGGAGTTTCAGCGGCGGCTCGACTGGTGGAGTCTCAAGCCGCTTCGCCCATCCCAACCGCCGATCGTCGCGGACGCCGCTTGGAGCCGCGAACCCATCGACCGCTTCATCAAAGCCGGCCTCGATGCCGCGACGCTGACGCCGGCCGCCGTCGCCGAGCCGGAAATCTTGTTGCGTCGCTTGTCGTTTGTGTTGACCGGACTGCCGCCGACGCCGAAGCAACGCGAGACGTTCATGGAAGCCTCCCGGCTCGATGCCGCGAAGGCTTACGAAACCCTCGTCGATGGACTGCTCGCCTCGCCACACTTCGGCGAGCGGTTCGCCCGGCACTGGATGGACGTGGTCCGCTACACGGACACCTACGGCTACGAGTGGGACAACCCGGCCAAGGGGTCGCACGAGTACCGCGACTACCTGATCCGAGCCTTCAACGGCGACTTGCCTTACGACCAATTCGTGCGCGAGCAACTGGCGGGCGACCTGATGCCGACGCCGCGAATCAACGCCGCGCTCGGCGTCAACGAGAGCCTGATCGGCCCGATGTTCTACCACATGGGCGAACACCGCCACGGCAGCAGTCTCGTCTTCAACGGCGTGCATCAGGAGATGGTGAACAACAAGATTGAGGCGTTCTCCAAGGCGTTTCTGGGCGTCACCGTCGCTTGCGCCCGCTGCCACAACCACAAGCTGGAAGCCGTCTCGCAGCGCGACTATTACGCCCTCGGCGCCATGTTCATGACGCCACGGTGGACGAGCCGTGTCGTCGATGCCCCCGGCAAGAATGATGCCGCCATCGCCAAGCTGAAAGAGCTACGCGGCACGATTCGCCACGAGTTGGCCGCGCAATTGCGGGCGACCGTCGTGAAGCCCGAAGCGTGGCGGCCGCTTGTGGAAGCAAAGGGGCCGGCCCCCACGATCAACGATGTCACTTACCCGTTGGCTCGGCTGCTCAAGCCCACGGGCGACGTAGAAACGACTTGGAAGGTGCTGGCCACCGAGTGGCAGACGACTCGCACCCAACGATTGAAGGCCAACGAAGCGTTCAAGCCGCTGGCCGACTTGTCCAAGCCGGGCCTGCCGGCGGGGTGGGTGGCGGAAGGCGACGGCCTGACGCACGGCTATGTCGAAGACGGCACGCCGTTGATCGCGTTGGAGGGGAACGCCGTCGTGGCGCGGCTGTTGCCGCGCGGGTATCACACGCACGCCCTTTCATCCAAATTGCCGGGGGCGTTGCGCACCCCGCCGCTGCACCTCGTGCCGGGCCAGTTTGTCAGCCTGAAACTCGCGGGCGGGCAGTTCGGCGGGTACTTGCAGAAGCACGAGAACGCCTTCCAGGGCGAGGAGGTCACGTTCCTCAATAGCCCGAATCCGGAGTGGCGGGCGTTCGGCGACATCGGCATGGTGAACGGCATCACACGCATCACCTACGATTTCGCCACGGCCTCGCTAAACCCGAACTTTCCGCCGCGCACGGGTCTGGCAGCCGGCCTGCCCAACAACGATTTCGGGTACGACAAGCGGAGTTGGCTGAGTGTCACCGGCATCGTCACGCACGACGCCGGCGGCGCCCCGCAAGACACGCTGGATGCGTTCACCAGTCTCTACGAGGGGCCGGCCCCCAAGACGCTCGATGACGCCCATCGCCGCCTCGGGGCGTGGCTCTCGGGCGTGATTACGCAGTGGTGCGACGGCCACGTCCAACCCGGCGATCAGCGCGTCCTCGAATGGCTGCTGGCCAACAAACTGCTGCCGAACACCGCCGCGTCCGGCGGCAAGTTGGCCGGTCTCGTTGCCGAGTACCGCAAGGTCGAAGCGGGCATCGCGTTCCCGCGCACCGTCAACAGCATGGACGAGCGCGAGACGGCGAAGGCCGGGTATGCGTTCAACGTCCGCGGCAACGTGGATGCCGTCGGCGAGTTCGTCCCGCCCGACTTCATCCAGATGTTCGCCGGGCGAAACACCGTCGCCAAGAGCCAAGGCAGCGGCCGGCTCGAACTCGCCGACTCCTTGGTAAACCCGGAACACCCGCTCACGTCGCGGGTGTACGTCAACCGCGTCTGGCAGTGGGCGATGGGCGCCGGCCTCGTCGCCACGCCAGACGACTTCGGCCACTTGGGCGATAAGCCCTCGCACCCGGAACTGCTCGACTATCTGGCGAGGGCGTTCGTGCGAGAAGGGTGGTCCACCAAGAAACTGCTTCGCCGACTGGTTTTGAGTCAGACCTTCCGGCAATCGGGAACGGTGAGTGAATCCGGCAGAAACCGCGACCCCGGCAACCGCCTGCGGCACCACTACCCCACGCGCCGCCTCGAAGCCGAGGAGATCCGCGACAGCCTGCTCGCCGTCTCCGGCCGGCTCGACCCGACGCTGTACGGCCGGCCAATCCTGCCGCCGCGTTCGGCCGAAGACGGGGCGAAGCGCCTCTACTCCGGCCCGCTCGACGGCAACGGCCGCCGTTCGGTCTACACGCAAATGTCCATCATGGACCCGCCCAAGTTTTTGGTGGGCTTCAACCTGCCCGACCTGCGCTTGCCGACTGGGAAGCGAGACGAAACCAATGTGCCGGCGCAAGCGCTGATTTTGTTGAATGACCCGCTGGTCACGGCGATGGCGAAGCACTGGGCAAAGGGGCTGGTTGCTGCTCAGCACGCCGACTCCGCCGTGCGAGTGCGCGCGATGTTCGTGACGGCTTACGGGCGAGAGTCAACCGATGCGGAGTCGGCCCGGTGGGTGACGGCCGTGAAGGACTTCGCCACGCCGGGTTTCACGGACTTGTTGCGGGA
>JAYUGD010001084.1:0-3134 GCA_043767785.1 Zavarzinella sp.
GACAGCATCAAGCGGCTCTTTTACGACACGATCAAGGGGGGCGACTTCCGCGCCCGCGAGGCGAACGTCTACCGCCTCGCCCAGTGCAGCGTCAACATCATCGACCAGTGCGTCGCCCAAGGCGTGCCGTTCGCCCGCGAGTACGGCGGCCTGTTGGCCAACCGCTCCTTCGGCGGGGCGCAGGTCTCCCGCACGTTCTACTGCCGCGGGCAGACGGGCCAGCAACTTCTGATCGGGGCGTATCAAACCCTCAGCCGGCAGATCGGCTTCGGCAAGGTAACGATGCACCCGCGGCGGGAGTTCATGGACTTGGTGGTGTCCGACAACCGCGCCCGCGGCATCGTGGTCCGCGACATGGTGACTGGCAAAATCGAGTCCTTCTCGGCCGACGCCGTGCTGCTCTGCACCGGCGGGTACTGCAACACCTACTTCCTCTCCACGAACGCGGTCGGGTGCAACGTCAGCGCCACGTACCGGGCGTACAAGCGCGGGGCGGCCTTCGCCAACCCGTGCTACACGCAGATTCACCCGACGTGCATCCCCGTCGCCGGCGACCACCAGTCGAAGCTCACGCTGATGAGCGAATCTTTGCGGAACGACGGCCGCATCTGGGTGCCCAAGTCGGCCGCGGACGCGGGCAAGCCCGCCGGCCAAATCCCCGAGGCGGACCGCGACTATTACCTGGAGCGCATGTACCCGAGCTTCGGCAACCTCGCCCCGCGTGACATTGCCAGCCGGCAGGCGAAGTACGTCTGCGACGAGGGCCGCGGCGTCGGCCCCGGCGGCCGCGGCGTGTACCTCGACTTTGCCGTCGCCATCGCGCGGGACGGCAAGACCAAGGTGGCCGAGAAGTACGGCAACCTGTTCGAGATGTATGAGCGCATCACCGGCGAAAGCGGCTACGAGCAGCCGATGCGCATCTACCCCGCCCTGCACTACACGATGGGCGGCCTGTGGGTCGATTACGGCCTGATGTCGAACGTCCAAGGTCTGTTCGTGCTGGGCGAAGCGAACTTCAGTGACCACGGGGCCAACCGCCTCGGGGCGTCGGCGCTCATGCAGGGCCTCGCGGACGGCTACTTTGTGATCCCGTACACGCTGGCCAACTTCTTCGCCAGCGCCAAGAAAGAAGTGCTGCCGGCCGACAGCGCCGAGTTTAAGCGGTGCGAGGACGAGGTCAACAAGTCGATTCAGCGGTTGCTCTCGATCAAGGGCAAGCGGACGGCCGTGGAGATCCACCGCGACCTCGGCAAGATCATGTGGGACAACGTCGGCATGGCCCGCACCCGGCAGTCCCTCGAATCGGCCATCGGCCAAATCCGCACCCTGCGGGACGAGTTCTGGAACAACGTGACCGTGCCGGGGTCCGGGGCCGACCTGAACCAGTCCTTGGAGCGCGCCGGCCGCGTCGCCGACCACTTGGAGTTCGGCGAACTGCTCGCCCGCGACGCCCTGACGCGGGAAGAGTCCTGCGGCGGCCACTTCCGCGAGGAGTACCAGGACCAAGGCGAGACCAAGCGGGACGACGAAAACTTCAGCCACGTCGCCGCGTGGGAGTATGCCGGCCCCGCGGCCGACCCGGTCCGCAACGTCGAGCCGCTGACGTGGGAAGTCGTGCAGCCGTCGGTGCGCAGTTACAAATAAGGGGTGAGCCATGGCCTTCGGGAACTTCACTGAGTCGATGGTGGAACGAGATCTCGGCCTGACGATCACGGAGGCCGACTTGTTCTCTCACGTCGATCCCGTGGCCGTCCGCCCGGATTTCTCGCAACACCTCCAGCCGGGCATTGACTTGGCGAGGGCCATCGACAACGAAATGGCCAAGTCGGCGTTCATCATCGCCCCAGTCTTGCTCGAATTGCGGGAGATGATGGGCCGGTCCTTCGGCTTGTTCACTGCGATCGAATTGTCGGCCGATGTCAGTCGGGGACTGACCGGTTTTTGCGATTACTTGCTCACGAAGTCTCCCGTGCAAATGGTGGCGCGCGGCCCCTTGGTTACGATTATCGAGGCCAAGAACGACAACATCCATTCGGGCTTGTGGCAGGCCATCGCCACGACGTACTCCTTGGGACTCATCAATCGAAACGAAGGCCACCCGGTCAAGGCCGCGTACGGAGCCATCACGACAGGCAACATGTGGCAGTTCATTCGGGTTGATGAGACGACCGTGACGTTCGACTCCACCCAGTATCTGATCTCCGACCTCGGCAAGATATTCGGCATCCTCAAACACATCATCGAAACCGCCTAACAGGTAGGCAGACCATATGAAACTCACCCTGCACGTCTGGCGGCAAAAAGACGCGGCCTCCCCCGGCCGGATGGAGACGTACCCGGCGGACGACGTGTCCCCCGACATGTCCTTCCTCGAAATGCTGGACACGGTGAACGAGAAACTGATTCACCAAGGCCAGGAGCCGATCGCCTTCGACCACGACTGCCGGGAGGGCATCTGCGGGTCGTGCGCCATGATGATTAACGGCATGGCCCACGGCCCCGAGAAGGGGACCACCGCCTGCCAACTGCACATGCGCAAGTTCAAGGACGGCGAGGCCGTCTACGTCGAGCCGTGGCGGGCGCGGGCCTTCCCGGTGTTGAAAGACCTCGTCACCGACCGCAGCGCCTTCGACCGAATCATCCAAGCCGGCGGGTTCGTCTCCGTGAACACGGGCGGCACGCCGGACGGCAACGCCATCCCGGTGCCGAAGGAAGCCTCCGACTCGGCGATGGACGCCGCCGCCTGCATCGGCTGCGGGGCGTGCGCCGCCGCGTGCAAGAACGCCTCGGCCATGCTGTTCGTCTCGGCCAAAGTGGCCCACTTGGCCAACTTGCCGCAGGGCCAAGCCGAACGGCGGGACCGCGTGTTGAAGATGGTGGACCAGCACGACAAGGAAGGCTTCGGCCACTGCACGAACCAGTACGAGTGCGAGGCCGCCTGCCCGAAGAGCATCGGCGTGAGGTTCATCGCGCAACTGAACCGCGACTACATCGTGAGTTCGTTGAAAATGGTCAACAAGCGGGAAGCGACCGGGGCCGACGCGGCGGCGGGGTGAACAGGTCACACGCGCGAGAAATTTTATCGTGAGCCGACCGCCGTGAGGCGGCGGGTGGCGCTGACTCGGCAAGCGCCA
>JAYUGD010001085.1:0-8671 GCA_043767785.1 Zavarzinella sp.
CGGGTCCGGGAACGGGATGTGCAAGTGGAACTCGAATCGCCCCGGCCGCAAAAGGGCGGGGTCCAAGCTCTCCACGAAGTTGGTCGTGCCGACGACGAAGACCAGTTCCTCCTTGTGGAACCCGTCCATCTCCGTCAGCAACTGGTTGACCATCGAATGCTCGACCCCCGACCCGGTGTACGTCCCGCGGGCGGTGGCGAACGAGTCGAGTTCGTCGAACACGATGATGGCCGGGGCCGACTGCCGGGCCTTGAGGAAGATTTGCCGCAAATTCTCCTCGGATTCCCCGACCCACTTCGACTTCAACTCCGGCCCGGAGACGACGGTGATGGCGGCGCCGATGGCCGAGGCCATTGCCTTGGCGAAGTACGTCTTCCCCGTGCCGGGCGGCCCCCAGAAGATCATGCCGCGCGGGATCAGCTCTTCGAGTCGGGCGGCGTCTTCCTCATTCGTGGCGGCATCGCGGCGGGTCAACACGTCGAGGATTTCCTTGCGGAGCCGGGACTTTACTTTCGTGTAGCCGCCGATGTCTTGGTCGAGGCTCACCTCGGGGATTTCGAGGTTGCCGCTGAGCGTGGCGGCCCGCAATTGACGATAAGCGTTCTTCGGGTCGGCGGGGTAGTCTTCGCCTTCCAAGGTGCTGAGGAGGCGGCGCAGGCGGACGGCGTTCACGCCGGAGACGTACTTGTACAGGCCCCACGGGTTGAACTGCTTCCCGAACTTGCGGCTCTCCTTTTGGGTGATGAGATGACGGAGGCGGTCCCGGCTCAGGCCAAGGAAGCTGACGCGGTGAGCGAACAGGTTCTCGATGACCTTCGGCAGCGGGAACGACGGGTCTTTGAACCCGAGGAACACGATGGTCGGGTTCTCGTACAGGAGGACGATGACCTCGCGCGCCTCGCCGGTCAGCCCGCCTTGGCTGGTGGTGAGCAAGTCCAGGTGCGGCAACACGGGGACGCGCCGAACGGGGTTGCCGTTCTTGTCCACGGCCTGCGTGGACCCGCGGACGGTGTCTCGCAGTTGGTTGACCATCGTGGCCATGATCCCCTGCGGCACCGGCCCGGCCTGCTCGCCGGCTTTCGGCCGGCCGTCCAAGTAGACGCACTCCATCGCGTGCTGCCGGACGCGGCCGCGCAGGTTCATGAACACGTACGGGGCCAGGTCCTTGTCGCACTCGACTAGGCACGGCAGCCCGCGGTGCAGCTTGGACGCCACCTCGGCCAGTTCGCGGGAGTACGCCGCCTCGACCGCCTGCTCGGGCGTGAGTTCGGCGGGGAGGTCGCGTTCGGGGATCAGGCTAGACATGCAGTTCCTATCACAATGACCAATTGCCTATCTTCGATCTTCGTCTCGAATGTCATTCACGCGGATCGATCATCGCCGTGGTTATCTGCTGATGAGAAGACTTACGCCATTCGACGCTGGCGACGGCAACCACTCAATCGCGAGGTAAGGCTTTGTTCACCGCTACCAGACTAACAATTTCCCCGCTGGCCATGTGCCGGTCCAACCACACGGGAAGTGACCAGCTTGGTACACTCGCAGCAAGAGAAGGAAATGCTCGGGTCGGTCGGCGCACGCGCTGTACTCTTGCTCCATGATGGCCGCCAATATGTCCCACGCAACACGGTTAACCAATACATCGCCTAGGCCCAAGCGATCCGCGAACGGCTGCCATACTCGTTTCGTGAGCGGCGTTACCACCCTTTGCTTCGCCGTGCGCGTTACTGCGTTCCATTTGCGGTAGTCGTCCCGATGATGGGCGCTCAGGAACATCGTCAAGCGATTGCGGGCCTCTAACGCCGCATGTCTGGAAGCCTTTGCAGAACATTGCGTGATGGCGTTGGCTGCGTTGGAGACACTCTTGATCGGGAAAGGAAGGTCGATTTCGCATGGCTTACCGCAAGCAGCGAACCAGTCTACCGCTTTCAGTTCTCTGACAAACTCTTCATTCAAGAGCCACCCCTCCCAGCCTGATACTCATCTACTTCATATGTCATGGGTCATTCAGACTTCGATCTTGATGGTAAGCGACCCGGTCTCGGCGTCTTCGGTCATTTCCTTGATGCGGCCCATCTGGGCGGCCTTGCGCTTCAGGGCCTCGCGGGTGACGGCGTTCACGGCGTCGTTGAGTTCCTTGCGCACGTCAGCCATCTCGCCTTCGAGGGCCTCGGTCGCCTCGGCCTGCAGGCGGTCCTGCTGCTTCTTGGCCCGGCGGGCGAGGTCGGCCTTCGCGGACTCGGCGAGGCTTTTCCGCACCGCGGACTCCTTGGGGCCGACGTCGTCGTAGCCCCAGCCCTCGGCCTCGGACTCCAAATCCACTTTGTCTTTCTTCTCGGCCTTCACGCCGACCTCGCCGGACTTCGGGTCCACGGTCACGGTCACGCCGGCCTTCTCGCGGACGAGTTTGCCGTCTTTCTCCTCAAAGCCACGGCCCTTGAGTTCGCCGGCCAACAGGTCGGCCATCGCGTCGCCGGGGAGGATTTCCAAAATCTCCAAGTCGGAACACACCTCGTCCGAGGCCGCCAAATCTTGGCTAATGCTCTCCTTGACGCGAATCTTGTACGCCCGACTCATGGCTAAACTCCTCGTTGAAGCAAAACCTTTTAACCACGAATAACACGAATGACACGAATGAAAAACAGTATGAAAATCCTTATGTTTTTCATTCGTGTTATTCGTGTTATTCGTGGTTAAAATTCTTCTCTCACCCGATCCGCAGTGGTTCCACCTGTTGCATCACGCGCTCGGCCCGCTCGGTGACGGTTCTCAATTGATAGCGTTCCCACTCGCCGAGCCAAAATTGGCTGACGGCGTAATCCTCGTCCATGTACCCGGACTGCCGGGCGGCTTGTTCCCACGCCCGCAGGCGGGTCGTTTGCCGGAGGACGCTCAGGGCGTTGCGCTGGGTCTCCAGCCGTTCGGCTAGGCGGGGCGGGCCGGCCCCTTGCAGGCCGCCGGTCCAGAAGCTGGCCGGCATGTCGTTGTTCGCCAACAACCGGGACAGCACGCCGAGCAGGAATCGCCCCAAGTCGCGGCGGCCGGCCTGATCGACGGCGTCCAAGTACGCGCCCAACACTTGGAGTTGGGCGAGGCCTTGCTGGTTCAGCGCGCCCCAGTCGCTGATTTGGCCCTTGCCCCGTTCGATGTCCAGCCAGCGCGTTTCCAAGAACGGTTGCAAGGCCTCCAAGACGTAGACGCCCGGTTCTTCCAGCCAGACCTTGAACGACGGGGCCGGCAACGCTTGGCCCGTGGCGAAGTCGCCGGCGTAGGCCAGCCGGATCAGGGCGTTCTCCAGGCAGATGTTGCTGGTCCGCATGGCCGCGGCCAACTCCGCGTCGCACAGTTTCAGGGCCTCGTAGGCGAGGAACGTGAAATACTGGTCGCCGACGGACTGCTTGGCGATCTCCCCGCGCCAGAACGGCTTCTCCTCCTTCGCCTTGGCCGCCGTGAGCCAAAGCAGGAATTCCACCGTCGGCTTGCCGAAGGAGAGGGCCAGCCGCTCCGGGGCGGTCCGCTCCCACAGGCGGCCGAATTTCGGGCCGGCGGGCCGCAGGTAGCGGTCGCGCTTCCAACCGCCGGCCCGCACGAGGCACAGCACCGTCCCCTTGCGCAGGGAGTCCCGCAACAGGTGCAGGCAGTCGCCGCTCAGGCATTGGGGCCGGTCGATCTTGTCGAGGATCAGCCGTTGGGCCTGTTCGACGGGAGACTGCTTGAGAATGAACCGGGCGATGCGCAGCAAGTGCGCTTCGAAGCGGGAGACGGTCCGCACGTCGGCCGGGTCGCTCATGGTCGCACGTCACCCTTCCACGCGGCGGGGCCGCTTCCACAATCCTACCGCCTGCGGGGCGGGAAAGCCATTCACGCTGATGTCCGCCCCCCGCACGCGAATCTCCAGCGTGTTCGGCGCCCGCCAGCACGGGTCGTCGTCGCGGTAGCGGTCCGTGAACAGGTGAACCCGCTGATTCGTGGACCCGACCCACCGCCGCACCGTGTCCGGTTGTTCGCGGACATAGGGGCCGTCCACCAAAACATCGGTCAGGGCCAACAGTTCGCTCACCGCCGGGTCCGGCAATTCGCGGGCGGCTTCCACCACATAGCCACTGTAGACCATCACGCTCAGGCCGTGTTCGCGGGCGGCCGTCGCCAACTCCGCCGCCCCGGCCGCGTGAGCCAAGGGTTCGCCGCCGAGGAGGGAAATGCCCTCGATGTTCTCGGCCCGTTGCACCTGAAGCATTTGTTCGATGACGGCCGACACCGGAATTTGTTCCCCGCCGCGGAACGTCAGGAACTCCGGGTTGCAGCAGCCGGGGCACCGCAAAGGGCAGCCTTGGAACCACAAAGCGAACCGTCGCCCCGGCCCCTCGGCCTCCGTGGCCGGGACGATTTGGGCGACGCTTAGGAGAAGGTCGGTCATCACGGGAGATTATACCGCGTCTGGAGAGCGGCGTTCGAGTGTGTCACGGCTTTGGCGCGGGCGCCGGCCGTTTACCTCACCCCCTAACCCCCTCTCCGAAGCGGAGAGGGGGGACCGGCCGTTGAATGTAGGAAGCGCGTCTCGCTTGTCCGAGCTTTTCGGACAAGCAAGACGCCTGTCGCACGGGCGCGACCTTACGCCCACTTGCTCCCCCTCTCCGCTTCGGAGAGGGGGCCGGGGGGTGAGGTAAGCGGCCGTCGCCCGCGCCAAAACCGCCGCACCCATCCGAATTCCGCGCTAACTCAAGCAACTCTCATTGCACCGCCTCTGACAGAGCGGGACCGTTCGCGGTTGTCGATTGGGCGCATGGCCGGTAAGAAAGCATACGTGGTTTTCCACGCCGTCCGAAGCCCCCCGCCGCCCGCCACCTACTGAAACCGCGCATGAAAGAATCCATCCTGTTCCTGGCGCACACCTTCACCCGGTGGAAGACCACCGGGGCCATCGCCCCCAGCGGCAAGTCCTTGGCCCGGGCGATCGCCCGGAAGGCCGGGGAAATCAAGCCGGGGCAAGTCGTCGTGGAACTCGGGCCGGGCACGGGCGTCACGACGCGGGAACTCCTCAAGCATTTCCCGAACAACCGGATCATCGCCGTCGAGATCATCGACGCCTACGCCGCCCACCTGGAAAAGGCCTTCCCGACCGTCACGGTCGTCCGCGGCGACGCGGCGCAGTTGGACGGCATTCTGAATGACCTCAACATCGCGAAGGAAGACGTCGGGGCCGTCGTCAGCGGGCTGCCACTGCTCGCGTTCCCGCCGGACTTGTCGAAGCGCATCCTCGCGGCCGTCCGCGGCGTCTTGCTCCCCGGCCGGAATTACGTGCAGTTCACGTACTCCCGGCGGGCGTGGCGGCGGTTCGTGGTCGAGGGCTTCAAGGCCCTCGTCCCGCAGCGCGTGTGGCTCAACATCCCGCCGGCCAGCGTCCTGTCGTTCGAGCGGACCGCCGACGCCGCCCCGGCCTCGTGACCGAACCGACGCCGCCCGGGCCGCTGCCCCTCGAACCGATGGACCCACAGCTCAAGTGGATTCAGCCGGGGGGCGGGGTCGTCTGCCGGCTTGAACTGGCGTGGGGCCGCTGGCGGCGGTTCTGGTTGAAGACGTTCCGGCCCGGTTATGTGCGCCGGATGGCCGCGACCCGCCAAGGGGCCGTCAACGGCTGCCCGCACGAAGTCATCGACCCGCGGGACGTGAAGTTCTTCCGCAATCAGCCGGGCTATTACTGGGCGCCCGAACACGACCCGTTCCGGTGGCGCGACAAAATTCCCTTCGCCCGGTCCGGGCTGGCCGAGTTGTTCGTGTTCTCGGTCATCACGTTCGGCCCGGCCGCCCTCTTGGCCTTGTGGCTGGCCGGCCCGGGGGACAACATCGCGTGGCCGCTCTTGGCGGCCGGCTGGCTCGCCGTGGCGACGCTGGCGGTGATCGGCTCACTGATCGTCTGGTTCTTCCGCGACCCGCCGCGGCGCGTCCCGGCGGACATCGACTTGGTCGTCTCGCCGGCGGACGGCAAGGTCGTGGCCATCGACGACATTGAAGACGACGACTTTGTCGGCGGGCCGGCCGTCCGCATCGGCATTTTCCTGTCGATCTTCAACGTCCACATCAACCGCGCCCCAGTAACCGGCCGCGTGGTCGGCGTCCGCTACAAGCCGGGCAAATACCTGAACGCCCTGCGGCCGGAGTCGGCCCGCGAGAACGAGCAACTGTCGGTCCGCATGCAGGAAACGGCCGCCCCGTACCGCCGCTTCGTCGTCCGGCAAATCACCGGGGCCATCGCTCGCCGCATCGTCTGCTGGCTCAAGCCCGGCGACGAACTGGCCCGCGGCGAGCAGTTCGGCATGATTAAGCTCGGCTCGCGGACGGAGTTGATCCTGCCGCGCGACGGGCTGACCATCCACGCTAAGATCGGCGATAAGGTGAAGGCCGGCCGGTCAGTTTTGGCGGCATACACTGCGAATGACCAATGACCCATTACATGGGCGTAATTGGCCGACAAGCGAGCCGCTAGGCCGAAGTGGCCGGATTGCCGGGAATTGGGCAAATGGGTCGCGCGCACTGGCAGGCTGGCTGGCAGACCTTCACAATTGGCCGTCGGCTGTCGATCTGAAGTAATCGTTCATTCCGAATCGGCCTTCCGATGGGGTCGTTGTCCGGGGCGCATCAATGTCGAAACGCAAAATCGCCCGCCGGCGGCTGGTGGCCCGAGAAGTCCGGCGGGCGATGGCGCGGCGGACGGTGTCCGTCTTGCCGACGCTGCTGACGCTCGGCAACGCGGTCTGCGGGTTCGGGGCGCTCACCTTCGCCGGCCGGTGGACCGGGTTCGACCCGGACACGTCCCTGTTCGTCGCGGCCTGCCTGATCTTCATGGCGATGGTGTTCGACGTGCTGGACGGCAGCGCCGCCCGCCGGCTGAAGCAGACCAGCGAGTTCGGGGCGCAGCTCGACTCCCTGTGCGACGCGATCAGTTTCGGGGCGGCCCCGGCCCTGCTGATGCTGCAACTGGCGGCCGGGTTCCACATGCGGCTGCTCTGGGTGGTCGCCGCCCTGTATGTCGCCTGCACCGTCTTGCGGCTGGCCCGGTACAACGTCGAGGCCGACGACATGCCCTCGGACCGCTCGTTCCGCGGCCTACCCTCGCCCGCGGCGGCCGGCACGGTCGCGTCGTTCCCGCTCATGGTGTTCGGCGTGAAGTCGCTGGAGATTAGCCCGGACAACTTCGTCCTGGGCGAATTCGCCGGCCGCATCGACTGGCTGGCGGCCCGGCTGTTGCCGCCGGTCACGCTGTTGATCGCGTTTCTGATGGTGTCGCGGGTCCGCTACCCGAACACGTTCCATTACCTCGTCCGCGGCCGGCGGAACGGCCCGTACCTCATCAAGGTGGTGTTCGCGCTGGCCGTCATCTTCGTGATGCCGCAAATCACCGTCCCACTCTTGTTCATGTGGTACGCCTTCGCCACGCCGGTGAGCGCCCTGTGGCGCCGCCGCCTCGGGCCGCCGCCGCCACCGCCGGAACCGGCCATGCCGGCCGCCGGCGGCACAAGTGACGGCGCGCCAGGGACGGCGTGAATCACCCGCGTGGCCGGACCCGCACCAAACCGGGCGCCCCTTCCTCTCCCTCGATCTCAACCGTCGCCCTCCCGAACATCTGGATCACGTCCGCGTTCGTCAGCAAGTGTTGCGTCACTTCCGAGACGTGGAAGACCGACTCGCCGTCCGCGAACGCGAGCGGCAACAACAACTGGTCGGCGCTGTGCGGATCGACCGGGGCGTGGCTGGCGAGGTGCGGCTTCAACTCGGCGACCGCGTCCGCGGCGACGGCGTCGGCCGGCTTCCCCCGGGACCCCAAGCCGCTCACCAGCGCCGGGACCGGCCCGCCGGGGAGAGTAATCATCACGATGGCGGCCGGCCCGTTCTCCCATTCTTCGACGGACGATTCCACTTCCAACCCTTGATCGCGCAGCAGCACCGTCGCCTTGCGGGCCAGCCGCTTGCCGACGTCCGCGTCCAACCCGGCCACCGCCCCGACGACTTCCGCGCGCGTGTGCGTAACCGAGTCCGTGAAGTTCACGGCGGACACTTTCTCGACGGGGTTGATCGTCGCCTCAATCTCGCCGCCGCCCCGTGGGTAGAACCCGGGTCGGTTCATCCGCAACGTGATCGGCAAGCCGAGGCGGCCCAAATACTTCGCCCACGTCCGCTCCAAGAAGTGGTAACACGGCGAATGGCTGACGTGCGTGCCACCTTCAATAATTACTCGCGACGGCTCCTTCGCCCCCAAGAACAGCGGCAGGTATACGGTGTGCAGGACGAGCGACGTGGCCCCGGCCGTGCGGATGGGGAAGCGGTAATCGCCCCCCGTGATGTCACCAGGAATGAACGACAACGCGCTCGACCCGATCCGGTCGCCGTCAACACGGGCGTTCCCGATCTCCGCGGCCGCCCGCACGCCCATCAGGTGCTGAGGCTGCAACCCCGGCTTGGGCTTCCGATTCGCCCGGATTTTGTGAATTTGGATCGGCGTCTTGGTGAGCAGCGACATCGCCAGCGCCGTGCGCAGGATCTGCCCGCCCCCTTCGCCGCGCGACCCGTCGATGACCAGCATGAGTGTTTCAGGGTGGTGTGTGTTACCGGCTGTGACCGGCGGGAACATGACGAGGTTCGCGTTTTGTTAGCCGCGACGCGGAGGCTTTGCGCA
>JAYUGD010001086.1:0-8632 GCA_043767785.1 Zavarzinella sp.
CACGTCGGGCCGGTTGGTCGCGGCCATCACGATCACGGTTTCCGTCGGCTGGAACCCGTCCATCTCCGAGAGGATCTGGTTGAGCGTCTGCTCCCGCTCGTCGGACCCGCCGCCGACGCCGGCCCCGCGCATGCGGCCGACGGCGTCGATCTCGTCAATGAAGATCACGCACGGGGCGGTCTCCTTCGCCGTGCGGAACAAGTCCCGCACCCGGCTGGCCCCGACGCCCACGAACATCTGGATGAACTCGGACCCGTTGATGCTGTAGAACGGCACGCCCGCCTCGCCGGCGACGGCCCGGGCCAGCAGCGTCTTGCCCGTGCCCGGCGGGCCGACGAGCAGCACGCCCTTGGGCACCTGCGCCCCGAGCCGCATGAACTTGTCCGGGCTTTTCAGGAACTCGACGACTTCCTGCAGTTCCCTCTTGGCGTTGTCCATCCCGGCGACCTCGTCAAAGGTCGTCCGGCTCATCCCCTTTTCGATGCGGCGGGCGGTGCTCTTCACGAAGCTGGAGGCGAAGCCGCCCCCCATCGGGTCGCGCATCTTCGGGAGGACGAAGAAGAAGAACGCCACCAGCACGAGGATCGGCAGCACGCCGTACACCAGCGGGCCGACCCACTGGCCTTGGTCCTCTTCGGTGATGACCTCGACCGGCTTGGCCTCCTTTTTCAGGATGGCCGCGGCGTTGGTGAGCGCGTCCCGCGCGATGATCTCGCGCACGAAGGCGTCTTGGTTCTCGATGTGCGGCAGGACGGTGGTGAACCGCCCGGCCGAGAGGTTCAGCGGCTCAAGGTCCGCGTCGGCGGGGTTGCGGACTTCGCCCGTGACCTTGTTGCCGCCGACGAGCGTGAGCTTGGAAATCTTCCCGTCTTGGGCCAGCGTCAGGAACTGGTTGTACGGGATCGTGCGCGGGCCGGACGTGAACAGGACGAACACGAAGAAGGCGACAAAGAGGACCGCCGACAGGATGAACACCGCCGCGAGCAAGTTCCCGGCGCGGCGGGGGCCGCCGGTCGGCGGTTCGGGCGGGCGGGGCGGTGTCCCGGTCGGCGGCATCAGGGGAGTCTCACGGGGGGCGGGTAGTCCATTATCGGCAGGCGATCAACGGCACTCATGTCTTGTTAGTCGCGACGCGGAGGCACGAGAATTTGGCGAGCCGAGGGCCGTCAGGCCCCGGGTGTTGCGCTCCGGCTCCCACCCGGCGGCTTACGCCGCTCGGCTCGCCAAAATAATCCATCACGTCGCCGGCGGCTCGGTCGGCGGCGTGTCCGCTTTGGGGGCTTCGGCCGGCGCGTCCTTCTGTTTGAAGAACGCTTCCAGTTCCCCGAACGAGAACAACGGGGCCTTGCCGGCCAAGGCATCGCCGGAGAGTTTCGGCAGCGCCTTCGGCTTGGCCGGCGGCTTCTTCGGCGGGGGCGGGACGGGCGCCGCGTCCGCGGCCGGGAACGGCCGGCGGTCATCCGGGCGCGGGCCTTGCGGCCGCGGCCCTTGCGGGCGCGGGCCGCCACGGAACGGCGGGCGGCCGCCTTGGGGCTGGTCGCGGTTGTCGCGGCGCGGCGGGCCGTCGTGGGCCGGGCGCGGGCCGTCGGGCCGCGGCTGTCGGTCTTGCGGCGGCCGGTCTTGGCGCGGCTGTCGGTCTTGCGGCGGGCGGTCGCCGGGTTGGCGGTCTTGCGGAGGGCGGGGCGGCCGCGGGGCCGGGGCGGCGAACGCCGGACGCGGCTGCGGCTTGCGCTCCTGGCCGGGAGACACCATCGTGAGGGAGGCGCGCTTGCGGTCGTGATCGACTTCCACGACCCACACCGTCACCACGTCTCCGACGCCGACGACTTCGTAGGGGTTCTTGATGAACTTGTTGGCCATCCGGCTAATGTGGACGAGGCCGGTGTCCTTTAGGCCGATGTCCACGAACGCCCCGAACGGGACGACGTTGACGACCGTGCCGCGCAACTCCTGCCCCGACTTGAGGTCTTCGAGCCGCAGCATTCGCTTCTTCAGCACCGGGGTCGTGCGCGCGTCGCGCGGGTCCGCGAACGGCTCGCCGAGGGCGGCGACGATTTCCCGGACGGCCGGCTCCGTCGTCCCGAACCGCGTGGCCGCGTCGGCGGCGTTGATCTCCGCGAGCCTGGCCTTGAGCTTCGGCACCTTGTCGGCGTCCCGCAAGTCGGCGGGGATGAAGCCGGCCTCGGCCATCAGGTGCCGGGCGAGGGAATACTGTTCCGGGTGCAGCCACGTCGCGTCGAGCGGCTCGTCCCCGGCGGCGATTTTCAGGAACCCGCTCGCCTGGGCGTAGCGGGCCTCGTTGAAGTTCGGGACTTGTTGAAGTTGCGAGCGAGTGCGGTACGCCCCGTTCGCGGCCCGGTATTGGACGACTTCTTGGGCCACGGCGGCATTGAAGCCGGACACGTAGCGCAGCAGGGCGGCGCTGGCCGTGTTGAGGTCTACGCCCACTTCGTTGACGCACGACTCGATCACGTCGTCGATCGACTCCTTCAAGTGCTTCGGCTTGATGTCGTGCTGGTACAGGCCGACGCCGACGTGCTGCGGGTCGATCTTCACCAACTCGGCCAGCGGGTCTTGCAGCCGGCGGCCGATGGAGATCGTCCCGCGCGTCATGCGGTCGAGGGTCGGGAACTCCTCGCGGGCCGAGGGACTGTCCGAATAATCGGCGGCCCCGGCCTCGTTGGTGATCACGTAGGCCACGTCCGGCAGCGGCGGCTGGCCGTCCTTGCCCGCTTCGAGTTCGGCGAGGAGTTCGGAGACGAGTTCCTCGATCTCCCGGCAGGACGACCCGTTGCCGATGGCCACCAGCGAGAGGTTGTGCTTGCGGATCAGCCCCGCGAGGGCCGCCTTGGCCTCGGCCGCCTTATTCTGCGGCGGCAGCGGGTGAAGCGTCATCTCTTCGAGCAGAATCCCCTTTTCGTCGAGGGCGACGGCCTTCGTGCCGGTCTTCGTGCCGGGGTCGATGGCCAGCACCTTGCGGTTCCGCAGGGGCGGCGTCAGCAACAGGCTCTTGAAGTTGCGGGCGAAGATTTCGACGGCGTGACTGAGCGACTCCTCGGTCAACTCCTTGCGGATTTCCTTTTCGAGCGACGGCAGGACGTAGCCGGTCAGCGCCGCGTCCACGAGCGGTTCGAGCAAGTCCTTGTGCGGGTGGTCGTCGAATTTCACATGCGAGTGGGCGGCCTGCTTGATGCGGTTGGCGTCCCAGTCGAGTTTCACGGACAGGGCGTGTTCCCGCTCGCCGCGGTTCACCGCCAGAATGCGGTGCGGCGGGATGACCTTCAGGGCCTCGGTGAACTCGTAATAGTCCTTGTACTCGTCCCCCTTCTTGTCGTCCCGGCGGTCTTCCCGCTTGGGCCTGGGCGCCGGCGTCGGGGCCGGAACGGCGGCCGGGGTCGGCGGGGCTTCCGTCGTCGCCGCCACGGCGGGGATCGGCGGCGCGTCGGTCGCCGGGGCGTTTTCCGCGACGGTGGCCGGCGGTGCGTCAGGCGTCGGGGTCGGGGCTGGCACGGTCGCGGTTTCCGCGACGGGCGTCGGGGCCGGCGTCGGTTCGACCTTCGGCGCCTTCTCGGGCCTCGGCTCGGCCTTCTTGGAGACGACGCGGCCGGTCTCCCACAGGGCGAACCGCACCGGGGCGCGGACGTCGGCCGTCTCGGCGATGGTTTCCGTGAGGATCAGCTTCACGCCGGCCAGCACGTCGGCCGGCGTGTTCAGGCCCTTCTCCGGGTTGACCATGCCGGCGAGGATTTCCGGCAGGTTGGCCACGGCCGGGTCGCGCGTCCAGATGGCTTTCGCCAATTCTTCCAGCCCCTTGTCGCGGGCGTCGCTCGCGGCGGTGCGCTTCTTGGGCTTGAACGGGAGGAACAGGTCGTCGAGCCGCTTGGTCGTCTCGGCCGCGTGGATGCCGGCGCGGAGGTCGTCCGTCAGTTTGCCGTGCGACTCGATGCTCTTGAAGATCGTGGCCTTGCGGTCGGCGAGTTGCCGGAGTTCCGCGACCCGCTCCTTGATCATCCGCAGCCGGTCCTCGTCCAGCCCGCCGGACTGTTCCTTGCGGTAGCGGGCGACGAAGGAGGGGCTGTCGCCCGCGTCCAAGAGGCGGACGGCGGTTTCCACCTGCGTCTTGCGGAGTTGCAGGTCTTGGGCGATGCGGGAAAGGTCGGGCATCGGGGTGTCGGTCGCGGTCGGCATGGGTCAGTCACTTCTTGGCCCCCGGCGAACGAGTCGCGGGGAAGGTCGGGACGGCACGGGTAATTCGGCGTGGATCATGATACGGCCGCAAAAGGGGTGGCCAAGGGAAACGGCGGGTTTCCGGGGCCGTTCCGTTAAGTGGGGGCGAGAACCGATGGCGAAAATCTCCGCCGCCGGCCGGGATTGACTCAAGTCCGCCTTGACGGCGTTCCCCGGTCGGGTATTGCGGGCGGCACTTGGGGAATACCGCCATGCGATGGACCGCCCGAATGAGGTCATGGATGACCCGACGACGCCTGTACTACGGCTTGGCGCTGGGGACGCTGTCCCTGCCGGCCTGTTCCGCGCTGTCGCCGCAATCGGCGATGGTCCCGATGACGCCGCCGGGGTGGAAGGCCCGACAAGCCGGGTTCGTGCCGGCGGCGCCGGCCGACGACCAATTCGCCGCCGGCCGTGTGGAACCCCCGCCGTCCGCCGTCGTCCGAACGCCCGCGGCGGTGAAGGCCGATATTGAAACCGTTCAGCACCGCGAAGTCGCCGACGAGGCGCCGCTGTTCGTCACGCCGCGTGTTCAACCGTCCGCCGGGATGTACACGACGGAGCCGGTCGCGGACGCGCAGGGAATTATTCGCCCGCTCTGGCCGGTGATCCGCGGGCCGCAGCCACTCCCGGAATTGGCGCCGGTTTACCCCGCCGCCCCGGCCATCAAAGAACCATCGCTGCTCACTCCGAGCGTGTCTCGACAAGACTCGGCGGGGCCGTCGGCCTTTCTCTCGGCCCCCGTGCCGATGATCGAACGCGAGATCGGGGCGTCCGTCCAGGAAGTGCGGTCTTCGCCGGTGATCGACACCCCGCCGCCCGTTCAGACCGTTTTTCCGGCCGAACACACCGAGAAGTCCGCCCCCAACATTCCGATCCCGAACTACGTGAAAGGGCCGGAGCCGTTCATCGCGCCGATCCTGAGCCGGGACGATGTCCCCGCCGCCGCGCCGGTCGCGCTCCCCGCCCCGGCGGACACGCCGCTGATCCAAGCCGTGCGAGCGTTTCAGCAGAACAACCCGCGCGGGGCGTTGGAATTGTTGAAGGCATACGACCCGGCCACGCAACAAGTGCTGATTTCCATGATGCCCGTGCTGGTGCAATTGTCCGAGGGGAAGTTGCAGCAGATGAAGCGGGAGGAAATGGACATCCTCTTGGACCAATTGACGCGCGTGCCGCCGCTGCTGCGGCCGCGGGCGTCGTTCCAGACGAACAAGTTGCTGCTGTGCCGTGAGGTCCAGAAGTTCGGCGTCGTGGACGCCTTCCCGGCCGGGCACGAGTTCCGGCCGGGAGACATGGTGTACCTGTACGCGGAACTGGCGAACTTCACGTGCGCCGCCGACCCGCGAGACGGGTATTCAGTGGCCTTGGCGAGCCATCTGGAACTGAAAGACGAGGCGGGCGCGGCCGTGTGGAAGGCCGACCCGCGGGAAGACCCGGAGCGGGTGGCGACGCCGCCGCAAGACTATTACCGGGCGTACCGCTTTTGCGTGCCGCCGACGCTGGCGCCGGGCAAGTACGCCCTGTCGATCCGCGTCACGGACAAGCCGACCGGGCGGGAGACCGCCAAGGCGATTGAATTCCACGTCGGGGCCAAGTAACGGAAACCGCGCTCCGGCGACCGCCGGCGATCATCGGGGGATGGGAACGTGATTGCGATCATCAAACGTCGTTGGACTCGGTGGGCCGCCGCCGTCGTGGCCGGGTGGGCGGTGGCCGGCCCGGCGGCCGCGCAGCAAGGCCCGCCGCCGATCCACACCAAGAACGCGGCCCTCCGGCTGCCCGTCCTGATCGACGAGCGCGCTCGCGCCGCCGTGGCCGAGATTCGGCTGTACGTGCGGCCGGCGACCGGCCCGTGGCAACTCGTCAAGACGCTGCCGGCCACGGCGACCGCGTTCGACTTCAAGGCCGACGCGGACGGCGCCTACGCCTTCAGCTTCGTGGCGGTGGACCGCCAGGGGAAGGCCGACACCGGCAAGCTGAACGCCATGCCGCCGGACCGCATCGTGGTGGTGGACACCAAGGCCCCGGAAATCTCGGCCCAGCCGATCCCGTTGCGCGGCGAGCGGTTTCTGCAAGTCCACGTCCGCGACCAGAACCCGGACTGGACGTCGCTGCGCGTCGCCTACCTCGCCCCGGACCAGTCGTGGCAGCCGCTGATGGCTGACCGGGCGGACACGCCGACGGTCTTCCGCGTGCCGAACGTTTCCGTCCTCGAAGGGAAGATCAAAATCTCGGCCGCCGACCGGGCCGGCAACGTCACCACCCGCGACTTGGACTTGGGCGACCCGACCGCCAACTTCGGCTTCTCGGAGAAGTCGGCCGTCGCGCAGGGAAAACCGGACCCGGCCCTGTTCCCCAAGACGGACGTGGATTCGCCCGTGCCGCCGATCAAGGCGCCGCTCTTGGACCCGTTGCCGCCGATCCGGCCCGTCGATTACCAGACGCCGGTGAAAGTCCCGGAGCCGATCAAGACCCCGGTGATCCGCAACGGCTTGAGTGATTTGCCGCCGATCCCGGAAGTGCCGCCGCTGAAGCGTAATGACCTGCCGGTGATCCGCAACGGCGGCCAACCGGCCGAGCCGACGCTCAGTGACGTGAAGCCGCTCGTGCCGACGATTCCCGACCTGCCGAACGTGCCGCCGCCGGCCGTCGCGGGCAAGGAAGATTTGCGCCTCGACGCGCCGGCCGACAGCGCGGCCTCGGGCATCGTGCAGACATCGGCCCTGAAGCCGATCGAACTGCCGCGGGTGGCGAATTTCCCGAAGGCCGTCGAACTGCCGAAGGAAATCGCCATCCCCACCCCGCCGCCGATCCCGGAACCCGTGTTCGAGGCCAAGTCGTCGCCGACGCACACGATCCTGAACAGCCGCACGCTGACCATCAACTACCAGGTGGAAGGAACCCGCGGCGACAAGCGCATCGACTTCTGGGCGACGGCCGACGGCGGCAAGTCTTGGATCGCCCTGCGCGACGACGCGGCCGGCGTGGCCCCGGCCAAGCTGACGCTGCCGGCCGACGGCTTCTACGGCATCCGCATCCGCCCGGGCGCGGGGAGCAAGCCGCCGGAAGTCGGCGAAGACCCGGACTGCGTTGTGGAAATCGACTCGACCAAGCCGACCGTCAACCTGATGCAGCCGACCATCGGCACCGGCTCGGACGACGGCACCATGCTCATCACCTGGACGGCCAGCGACAAAAACCTGTTGAGCAACTCCGTGAACCTGTCCTACGCCACGAAGCCGGACGGCCCCTGGGACGTGATCGTCAGCGGCTACAAGAACGCCGGCCTCTACCGCTGGACGATGCCGAGCCACCTGAGTGGGAACGTGTACGTGCGATTAGAAGTGAGTGACCGGGCCGGCAACGTCGGTATCCACGACTTGAAGTCCCCGGTGGCGCTGGAGACCATAAAGCCGCGGGTGAAGGTATTGGGAGTCGGTGCGGTGAAGTAATTGCGAAGTTCGGATTTGTAGCGAGGCTCACGATTGGGCCTCGCGGATTAAGTTTAAGTTTGCATTACCCACTGGCAGCCGGTGGTAGCCTGGCCCGGAAGGCCATCGTGTCATTCCGGGTCTGGCTCTCCTTCGCCGGTCTTCGATTCGGCAAGGCGCTTCATCATTACGTCTTTTGGTATGGCCTCTTCCCTGCCTCTTTCCAAACGGCCTGCCAACTCTTCCGAATTCGGATCGTACTCGCGGGCAATCCGCGCTGTCCGGATCCATTTGCGGACGCCCCAGCAAAATGCGAGGACGGCGAGTGGCCCGTAGACCAGCGCCGTGACTAGCGCGCCGATCGTGCCATCCTTAAAGTAGATCAACAGAGGCATGACCATGAACGCGGCTGAACTTCCGCCGCCGAAGGTCGCCGCCTTGGCCAACCCGAGGGCGTGCCCAAATCTTCGCCGTCGGGCCTCCGCGAACATGTGCTTTTGAACGTGTCCGCAGCCGGGGCACGGAATCGCCTTCTCGGCTTCATCCAGTTTTTCGTTAAGCTCTTTTTCCGCTCGCCGCTCCGCGCTTTTCTTGGCCCCGGGGTTAAGGAACAGAAGGTTGCTGTCCTTCGCCGTTGCGCTTCGCTCCACGAAGTAGACGTATTCCAGCCCGCAAGCTTCACAGGACACAAACTTCGGGCGCATGCCTCGTAGTTTGGCGGTGTACTCCATTCCGATCGGAATCATCGGGAACTCCTGCGGCCGAAGCGGAATGCGAGTCCGATTGGCAAGTTATTTAAAGCGAGGCGGAGAACGTGGAACAACGAGACTGGGTGATAGCCTAATTGGCCGATTGCACGGAGTCAAGCAAAACACCGTTGCTCAGTAACGACGAGTCCGCTTGTCCGTTTGGGTGTACCCATTTTTTCTGTGGGTGTGTTGAAAAACCCCCTCACCCCCCGGCCCCTCTCC
>JAYUGD010001087.1:0-3104 GCA_043767785.1 Zavarzinella sp.
TGAGCGTTGTCGTGCGCCGACCTTCCAGCTTGTTGACTTTGTCGATGTCCAACAGCGGGAAATACGGGTCAGCCACCGTCTGGTAGGGCAAGACGGTCGCGCAGCGGCTCCACTCGCCCCAATCGGCCGTATATTCCGCCAGCCGGAATCGGACGCGGCAGTCTTGAAGCGGTTGGTCGCCGGTGTTCCGGAGCGTGGTGCGGGCGGCCCAGAGTTGCGGGAACTTCTCGGGCGAGGCGTAGCACTTCGCCGCGAACGTCATGACGTAGGGCTTTGCCTCGAAGCGAAAGTCTACGCCGGTCTTGGCTCCCGCGCCGGCCACCACGGCCGGCGGCCGGTACGTTAGCCGCAGCGGATCTTGGTGCAACTTGAGGCGGTCGCTCCCGGCCGGCGCCTCGATCTTGTAAGTCGTGACCAGCGACCCCGCGCCCACTTTCGTCTCATTGTTCAGGGTCGCCGTGTTTTTGTAGATCCCCGCCAACTCCGACCGAACGTCCTGCTCCTCGACGAGCAGGCATTCCCAGAGGTCTCCGCGCTCATTGCGCGCCATGCCTGGGACGATTAATTCCAGATGGATCGTGTTCGTGGCGTCGTTGAAATTGCCGCGGTAGGTGTCCAGATTGAACCACATTTTGCTGACGGCCAAGGATCGGAGGTAAAGCCCGATGTCCGGCAGAGAGGCTTCTGGCGCCTCCCCGGCTTTCTGCTCCCGCACCGGCCGGCAGCGATTCATCTCGGCCAAGTAAACCGCCGGCGGGTATTTGCAGTCGATGACCACCTTGCCGTCGCCGAGTTTGTCCACCGACACCGTCACGGTCCGTTCGGTTTGGGTCCGTTCCGCCAGGGGCGGGAGAGGCTTGAACGGGGGCGGAGGAGGAGCGGGCGGCACGAGCGGAGGTTGAGCGAGCGCGCCCGGACTCGTGACGGCCGCGACGAACACGGTTGTGACCAACCACAATGCGGCCGTCACAAAACGCGCTCTCTTACCCGTGGTCTCATCCGACGAATTGAGAGAGCGCATGGCATCCTTCGTTTTGCGAACCTCGCCGCGTTGGCCGGCGGCGAAGTAGAACGTCTGCAAAACTGATGATTCGGCGTTATGAGGTGCGAGAGACATGCCAAGTCTAAACGATTGACTAACCATGTCAACGAAATATGCGGAATTATCGTGGAATGGATGATTTTAGGGGGCAAAAACACTTCCGGGTTATCTGATGGGGGTATCGAAGTCGCTTTGGCAATCCGATACCCCCATGCGGAAGATAAAACGCCGATGCCGAAAGACGGCCTCAGCCTTGGCTCTTGAGTTTCGCCCGCACTTCGGGGTTCACCACGCACTCGTTGGGCCACTCCCCTTTTAACACCCAGCCGACGCACTTGGCGGCCAGCAGGGCCATGTCGGCGAGGGACTTCACGTCCGTGCCGGCCAGGTGGGAAGTCATCACCACGTTGTCGAGTTTCAGCAGCGGGTTGTCCGGGGCCGGCGGTTCCGGGTCGAACACGTCCAGCCCGGCCCCGGCGATCTTCTTGTCCCGAAGGGCTTCGTACAAAGCCGGCTCGTCGATAACGCCGCCGCGGGCGGTGTTGAGGATGTAGGCGGTCGGCTTCATCAGTTTCAGCCGCTCGGCGTTGATGATCTTCCGCGTGGCCGGGATCAGCGGCATGTGCAGCGAGAGGTAGTCCGACTGCCGCAGCAAGTCTTCGAGGGAGACGAGCGAGATGCCGTGCCGCTCGGCGAATTCCTTGTCCGCGAACGGGTCGTGCGCGATGACGGTCATGCCGAAGGCGTGCGCCCGCGTCGTCATCGACTTGCCGATGCGGCCCAGCCCGGCGAGGCCGAGCGTCTTGCCGCGCAGCGGCACGCAAGGGGAACGGACCCACCCGCCGGCGCGGATGGTGTCGTTCTGCGGGATGAGGCTCTTGGCGAGGGCGAGCATCAGCGTGAAGCAGTGTTCGCTGACGGCGTCTTGGTTCGCCCCGGGCGCGGTGCAGACGACGACGCCGTGCTCCGTGGCGGCCGGCACGTCCACGGCGTCGTAGCCGACGCCGACGCGGGCGATCACTTTCAACTGCGGGCTGTTCGCGATCACCTTCCGCGTGTACGGCTCGGACCCGGCGACGACGCCAGAAATACCCGTGAGGCAAGCCGACAGCGCGTCTTCGGCCATCATGGCGATCGTGGGCGGGAAGGCGATGTCGTGGCCGGCGGCCTTGAGCGCGTCCACGTGCTCCCCCGGCATGTTGACCAGCGGGGAGGAAGCAATCAATACCTTCGGCATGGCGGGTGTGTCCGGGAGAGGCGGGGTTCAGAGGGGATGATAGCGACCGGCCGGCGGGTGAAAATCGCCGATTCGCGGGAACCTCCGCGATCTTCCCGTGTCCAAGCGTCATATGTTGATAAGCCCGAGCATGAAAAGCCCGACCGTTCCGGGCGAGGCGGCGGGCCGAAGTGTCGAAATAGACGCGGGTTCGCTTGACTTTACGGGCGCGGCGGCAATGATTTAGTAGGTGTCCCGATCCGTCGGTCGGGGCCGTCGCACGTGCCATTTGGATCCTCGGAGGAGGTGACCCACGGCCACAAACCCAACGCGGTCGCGTTCGGCTTGCCGACTGACTACTTCCTCCACTCTTTTCCACATGGAGGAGGTCTCTTGACTACCGCGACCGTCGATTCGCCAGTGCGTACCATTCCCCCGGTCCTCGAACGGGCGGCCATTTGTGCCCGCACCCTCCGGGACCACAAAGCCCGGGACGTCACCGTCCTAGACCTCCGCAAGATTCACCCCCTGTACGACTACTTCGTCATCGGCACCGGCACCAGCCGCCGGCAAATCCACACGTTGGCCGAGGAAGTGGACGACGCCGTCAAGGCCGTCGGCGACGCGCGCCGAGGCATTGAGGGTTATCAGGCCAGCAAGTGGATCGTGCAGGACTACGGCGACATCTTGGTCCACGTGTTCGACCCGGACACGCGCGGGTACTACAACCTCGAAGAGCTGTGGGCCGACGCCCCCCGCATCGACTGGGAACGCGAGTAGAACGAAATAAATTCCGGGGAGAGAAGACTCACCACAAAGGCACCAAGGTCACACAAATACTCAAAA
>JAYUGD010001088.1:0-3104 GCA_043767785.1 Zavarzinella sp.
TGACGGCCTTCGGCTCCTCCGGATTTGATTTCACGAGCCGAACGGCGTCAGCCGTCGGGTGAGGCTTCCGCCGGGCGGGAAGCGCCACCCGAGGCCTGACGGCCTACGGCCGGGCCTTGGCGGACCGCATCGCCATCCCCATCACGGAAGCGTGGTCCGGCGCCGACGCCGCCGACCTCGCCCCCTCGGTGGGCAGCACGTTCGCCACCAGTCTGCCGCGGACGCTCATGCTCAAGGCCGCCGCCCGGTTGACCGGGCGCACCGTCGCCGTCGGCTACAGCGGCACCGTCCCCGAGTCCCCGCACGTCTGGCACGTCTACCCCGAGGGGGGCATCGGCGCCGTCTGCGAGAAACTCGCCGACGAGTTGGGGGACGCGGTTCAAACGCAATCCCCGGTGGAAGCGATCCTCGTCGAGAACGAGCGCGTCGTCGGCGTCCGCGTGAAGGGGGAACACATTCCCTGCGCCGCGGCCGTCAGCACCGCCCCGCTGCCGATTCTCGCCAAGTTGGTGCAGGGGACGGACCGCGTGGCCCACCTGGCCCGCTTCCGCTACCGGCCGATGGTGTTCGTGAACCTGCGCCTCGCCGGCCCGAGCGGCCTGCGCACCGTGGTGACGTGGACGCCCGGCCCGGAGACGCCGTTCTTCCGCCTCAGCGACATCGGCTTGGGGTTGCCGTGGCTCGTGCCCGAAGGCAAGACGCTGGTGACGGCCGACATCGGCTGCCAAGTCGGCGACGAGACGTGGGCCGCCCCGGACGACGAACTGGGTCAACAGTGCATCGCCGGCTTGGAAAAGTTAGTCCCCGGCGTGACGGCCCGCTACCTCGGCTGCCGCGTGATGCGCACGCCGATCGCCTACCCGGTCTACCGCAGCGAGTACGAGGCCGACCGGGTGAAGTTGGAGACGGGCACGGGCGTGCGCGGCCTCGTGAGCGTCGGCCGCAACGGCGAATTCGCCCACATCTTGATCTGCACTTTCCGTGACTTTGTTGAAAAACGGAGCTTTTGATTTGGGGTGGTAGAGCGCCGGGCCTCCCGTCACGATGGTGTTATCGAGACGCCATCGGCCAGGAGGCCCAGCCATGTCCATCTTATCCCTTCCCGACTTTCTCCGCGATCAAATTCATCACCTCGGCGAGGCGCTCGACCGCCGCTCGCGGCCCCGTTTCTGGTCCATTTTCTTCGGCCTGCTGATGTGCCGGGAGAAACGCCGCACCGCCGCGGCCTGGTTCCGGGCCGCCGGCATCGGCGACGATTTCCGTCCGGCGTATGAGACCATCGGCTCGGCCGGCCGGCGCGTCCGCTCCTTGGCCGTCGCGATGTTGCGTGTCGTCGAGCGGTCGCCGGCGGCGGCCGGCGCCGAACGGTTGGTGTTCGCCCTCGATGACACGCCGACCAAACGGTGCGGCCCCGCGGTGCAGGGGGCGGGCGGGCATCACAACCCGACGCCGGGACCGGCCGGACAGAAATATGTCTGCGGCCATGTCTGGGTGGCCTTGGCCCGCATCGTGAAACATCCGCGGTGGGGGACCATTGCCCTGCCCGTGCGGTCGGAACTGTATGTGCGTGAAAAGAGCCTGCCGTCGATCCCCGAGGAGTATGGCTGGGCGTTCCGGACCAAATTGGAGCAGGCGGCCCAAATGATCGCTTGGCTGGCGGTCTGGCTGGCGGCGACGGGAAAACCGCTCTGGCTGCTGATGGACGGGGCGTATGCCAAAAGGCCGGTGCTGCAGGCGGCGAAGCGGGCCGGGGTGTTCGTGGTTAGCCGGTTGCGGCGTGACGCGGCGTTGCGGACGGTCCCCGATCCGGCGCGGCGGCCGAAGAACAAGCGCGGCCGCAAGCCGGTGTCCGGGGACCGCCGGATCAGCCTGGCGAAGCGGGCGGGGGCGCGAGGCGGTTGGACGACGGAAGAAGTCGAGGTGTACGGGCGGCGGGAGGAGAAGACGTACAAGACGTTCCTGGCGACCTGGGGGCCGGCCGGGGGCGTGATCCGGGTGGTGTTGGTGAAACAGGAGCACGACAAGTGGGTGGCCTACTTCACCACCAACACCGAGGCGACGGCGGCCGAGATCCTGGGCCTGGTGTCGGACCGGGCGGCGATCGAACAGGTGTTTCACGATGTCAAAGAGGTCTGGGGGGCGGGCCAGCAGCAGTTGCGAAACATCCACGCCAACATCGGGGCCTGGCATCTGAACCTGTGGGCGCACACCCTGACGGAGTTGTGGGCGTGGGACAAATCGGAGGAGGAACTGGTCGATCGGAGCGCGTCGCCGTGGGACGCCCAATGGCGCCGGCCGTATCGGTGAGGCCGTGCGTCACGGCGAGGCCTCCGTGCGCGTCGCCGTGGGACGCCCAATGGCGCCGGCCGTCGCACGCCGACCGTCGAAAAGCGATGGTGCGAGAAACGTTGCGCGCGGAAATTCAGGCCGCTGCCACCGGCGACGGCCAGACGGGGAAATTAAAAGCCGTGGCCGAACGCCTGCTATTACTCGCCGTCTGAGGTGATAAAGTCACGGAAAGTGCAGTCTTGATGGAAGACGTGTACTGGCGCACCCGCCGCAAAATGGCCGCGTTGCTGGGCGAGTTGTCGGTCTAAGTCAACACGCGATAACGGCGGAAGACGTTAACCACGAATAACACGAATCATACGAATCCGGACACGTCAGCAGACGATGCGCTCGTATTCCAGCTTGCCTTTTGAACCGAAATTGACGAGCAGGCCGAGCCGATGGCCTGTTGCCTTCAAGTAGTTGTAAATTTGCGCGCGGTGTTCGTCGGCGAGCTTCGATACCGCTTTGATTTCGAGGATGATCTTGCCGAAACAAATGAAGTCAGGCTGATACGTCTTCTTCAAAACCCGCCCTTTGTACGTGAGTTGCAACTCGGCCTGCGGAACGCACGGCAACCCCCGCAGGCCGAACTCGATTTCCAAGCACTCTTGATAAACCGGCTCCAAAAACCCGCACCCCTTGTCGTTGTAAACTTCAAAGCACGCCCCCATGAGGGTAGCAGTTCACGGCCTGGGGTTGCGCTTTCCGTCCGGTTTTGGTAATTTGTGACGCATGGATGTGCCGAAGCTGACCCCGGAGATGATGGCCGAGTT
>JAYUGD010001089.1:0-8622 GCA_043767785.1 Zavarzinella sp.
TCACGCGCTTTCGCCCGGTCGGATCGACACGCTCATCGGCCGGGGACAGCGGGTCCGCGACCGCTTCGACTTCCCCGAACCGGGCCGTTTCCTCCCCCGTCGTCACGGCCCAGACGCGGAAAATACCGTCCCGCCCGGCCGCGGCGAGTTTTTCCCCCGACGGGTGAAAGGCGAGTCCGACAATGGCGCTGCCGACCGGGCCGAGCGTGCGGACTTCGGCGCCCGTCGAGGCGTCGAGTAAATGGGCCACGCCATCGGCCCCGCCCCACGCCAAGAATTGGCCGTCCGGGCTGTAGGCCAACCCGGTGACGGGGCCGGCGGCGAGTGGCGCGGACCAGAGTTCCCTTCGTGTCGCCCGGCCGTAGGCGCGGAGCGTCAAGTTTTGGCCGACGAATGCCCACGTCTGGCCGTCGGGACTGGCCGCCGCCGCCATCAGGGGGCCTGCCTGACCCGGAATGGACAACACTTCTTTGCGCTGGGCCACGTCCCAGATCACCGCGCGATTAGCCACGCTTCCCAAGGCGACGAGGACGCCGTCGGGGTCATACGACAGGCCCGGCAAGGAGGCCCCGGCCGTGAGTGTGACCGCCGGGTCGTCATCGCCGGTCACGTCCCAGAGGCACACGGAGCCGTCCACCCCGCCCGATGCGAGCATGCGGCCGTCGGGGCTGTACAGGACCGACGCCGCCCAGCCGTCGTGCTTGCGGAAGGACGCGGTGTCTTTTCCCGTCCGGAGGTCGCGGATCTTGACGCTGCCGTCGTGCCCGTGCCACGCCAACGACCGGCCGTCCGGGGCGAAGGCCAAGCCGTGGACCGGGCCGGCGTTGGGGTGGTGGATGACGGGCTTGGCGCTTTTTTTCGACACGTCCCACACCAGGATCGGCCCGGCGAAACTGGCGGCGGCCACGGTGCGGCCGTCGGGGTTGAACGCGACGCGCCTCAAGTCGTACGCCCCGGTGAGCGTGTTGAGCACGGTCCCCCGCTCGACCGACCAGACGAACACCCAGCCGCCGCGCTCCGCGGAGGCGAGCGTCCGACTGTCGGGGCTGAAGGCGACGCTCCAGACTTCCTCCAAGTGGCCCGTCAACGTGTGGGCCAATCGGCCCGATTCCACCTCCCACACGCGAACTTTGCGGTCGGCGCCGCTCGCCGCCAGCCACCGGCCGTCGGGACTGATCGCCACCCCGTAGACGCGGCCCGTGTTCCCCGTGAACTCGCGGAGCACGTCCCCCGTCCGGACGTCCCAGAGCCGGACGATTTTGTCGGCGCCGCCCGAGGCGATGCGTTGCCCGTCCGGGTGGAACGCCACGCCGTACACAGTGCCAATTTCACTCGTGAACGTTCGCTCCCGTTGGCCGGTCGCCGTGTCCCACAGATTTAACATGCCGTTGTTTTCAACCGCCGCGTCCGTGAAACCCCAATCTCCGCTCCCCGTCGCCAATCGTCGGCCGTCCGGGCTGAAGGCCAAGGCGTGGACCTCCTTGCCGTTGCCGGGGAGGGTGAACAACTCGGTCCGGCAGAGCCGTTTGACGTATTGCCATTCCCACCCCCGAAGTTCGGGGGGGCACTCCTCCAAGAGGTGTTCGGCGCGGCTGACGTTGCGGGCTTGCAACTCGTGTTGGGCCTGCGCAATCCGGTTCAGGTACAATTGGGTTCGGGAGTCGTCCAGCGCGTGTCGGGCTTTGGTGAGCGCCACACTCGTTTGCCGCCATTGCCACGCTACGCCGGCGAGGCCCAAGACGGTCACGGTCACGATGCCCGCCGCCAGCGCCGCAACGGTCGGCTTGCGGCGCGCCCATTTGGCGATCCGGCCGGTCGCCCCCGGCGGCCGGGCGTGGATCGGCTCGCCCGCGGTAAACCGCCGCAGGTCGGCGGCCAACTCACCGGCGGACGGGTAGCGGCGTCTAGGATCCTTCTCCAAACACTTGAGACAAATCGTTTCGAGGTCGCGCGGGATCTGCGCCCACAATTTCCGGGGCGGGATCGGCTCGGTCATCCGCACTTGACGCAGGGTTTCGAGGGCGTTGTCGGATACGAACGGCGGGCGCTTTGTCAGCAGTTCGTAGAGAATCGCCCCCAGGCTGTGGACATCGACCGCCGGGCCGACGGGCGCCAGCTTGCCGTCGGCTTGTTCGGGGGCCAAGTAGTTCGGCGTGCCGAGAATGGCCCCAGTCGCCGTCAGGTTGGCGTCCACATCCCCGAGCGTCCGGGCCAAGCCAAAGTCCAAAATCTTCGCCACCGGGTCGCCGTCCCCGGCGGGCGACTCGAGCATGACGTTGGCCGGCTTCAAATCGCGGTGAAGCACGCCCCGCCGGTGGGCGTGCTCAACGCCGTCGACGAGTTGGGCGAGGATGACGGCCGCGCGGGAAACCGGGACGCCGTCCGGCCGCGATTCCAGCCAGTTCGCCAAGGTGACGCCGCGGCAATACGCCGCCGCGATGAAGGCGACGCCATCGACTTCGCCGGCGTCGTGGACGGCCACGATATTGGGGTGGTCGAGCGCGGCGGCGGCCCGGGCCTCTTGGCGGAACCGCTCGCGGAGGACGGGTGTCGAGAGGACGTCCGGCCTGGGAATTTATAAGGCGACGGTCCGGGCGAGTTGCGGGTCAAATGCCAGGTAGACGATGCCGAACCCGCCGCAGCCGAGTTCCTTGCCGATTTGAAATCGCCCCAGCCGTTCCAGAATCGGCCGCTCGGACCCGGCGGCTTTTTTTCCGTCGGTCAGCGTCGAAGCCTGCCGCGGCCACACTTGACGGAGCCGGCGCACGCACGCCAAGTTTTTCAGCAGCCGGGCCTGAGCCGGCGGCAGCCCGGAGTCGGCGGCGAGGGCGGCCGGTTCGCCGCCGGCCAGCGCCTCGTCGCAGGCGGCCAGCACGTCGGCCAAGTCGTCGTCTCCCACATTCGGCTGAGTCACGGCGGCGCGTCCATTTCTTGTTGCAACAGTTCGACGGCCCGGAACCACAGCTTGCGGACCGCGTTTTCGGTCCGGTCCATCAATGTGGCGATCTCGGCGAACGGCAGGTCTTCCTGGTTCCGCAGCCCGATCACCCGGCGATAATCCTCCGGCAACCGGGCGATGGCCCGGCGGAGCGCGACGGCCCGCTCATCCGCCATCATCTCGACACTCGGCGTGGGCGTGTCGCCGGGCAGGCCGGCCCCGGCCGGCCCGGAAGGCGTGTACGCCGGCAGGCCGGTTTCCCGCGCCACCTGCCGCTTGTCCGTCCCCTTAAAACTCCGGGCGAAGTTCATGGCGTTGTTCAGGAGCAGCCGGACCAGCCACGCCTTCAACTCGGCCCCGGTCGATCCCGTGAACTGGCCGATGTCCCGCTGGGCCTCCAGAAACGTCTCCTGAACAATGTCCGACGCCCCGCCTTTGGTCCGCAGCGCGGGGTCGATCTTCTGGTTAGCGATCGCCAGCAGGTAATCCCGGTACGACTCAAAGGCCGTCCCCAAGTCTGCCGTCGAGACGGCCGGAACGGGCGGCGGCGAATCCGCGGCGGGTATCGGGTCGGACATGGACGGCCTTCGGGGGACGCGGAATCGAAAAAGATGGGGACATCTTACTCGAAACCGATTCCAACGCGGCCAAACTCGGAACCTCCACGACGCCAAGCACGGTAGCCGCGGAAGTTGGCCGCTCTATTTTCAGAAAATTCGGCAAGCGCACGTCGGACGCAAAAAACAGCAATTCGGGCGGCTCACTTCTCGATTCGCCGGGCTTGAAGGAATATGAACCGAATAGGGCCTGTCGGCGACCTCGCCCACGCACGACCGGAAGTCTCACTCGTTCTTGTAAACCTCATTGGAGTTCTGTCATGCGTTCCCCAATCGCTTTCTGCCTGATGGCCGCTTGGTCGGCGGCCCTCCCACTGACCGCGGAGGAGCCGAAGGCGCTCCTCAACGTCGAAGGCGCGCTCACCACCGCGAGCGACAAGGAGCCGGGGTTCTACCCGCACTACTTCAAGGTCCACACCGTCAAACTTCAGGCGGGGCGGGCTTACCGGATTGACTTGGTCAGCAAGGCCTTTACGCCCTCTCTGAGTGTGCAGGCGGCCGAGAAGTCCGACGGCCCCGTGGCCGGCATGAACCCGAGCCGGGAAGACCGCTCGGCCACGCGCGCGATTTGCACGCCTTCGAAGGACGGCGACCACGCCGTCACGGTGCAAGGCGGCGGCAGCGAAACGAAGAAGGGCGTCACCACCCAAATCGGAGCCTACACGTTGACGGTCCGCGACATCACCGACGCGGAAGACGAAGTCGTCGACTTCCAGATGGGCCAAATCTTCCGGCTCACCGACGTGGAACGCAAGCGCGTGTTGGCCAACCTGCAAAAGCGATTCACGGCGGCGGGCGCCAAATTGACGGACAAGGACGCGGCCACCGCCGTCGTCGTCGCCCACAACTTCGAGTATTACGGCCAAGAAAAGGACGCCTACGAGAGCTTCGCCAAGATCTTCGCGGCGTCGGGCAGCCCCGTCGGCGCCGCGACCGCCAAGCGGCTCGAAGCCCGAGGGCAGGGGCGGGAGCGGTTCTTGAGTCTGCCCGGCAAGACGCTGGAATTCCACGGGACGACCACGGACGGCAAGGCGTGGAATCTGAAAGACCAACGGGGCAAGGTCGTGGTGCTGTACTTCTGGTACGCCGGGTCGGGCGTGCGTGACGAGGTGAAAGAACTCTTCGACGCCTACCAAGGCAAATTGCTCGTCGTCGGGCTGAACGTGGACAAGACTAAGGCGGCCCTCGACCGGTCCATGAAGCGGGCGAACAGCCCGTGGCCGACGTTGAACAGTATGGACCGCGACGAAGGCCCGACGAAACTGTTCGGCGACCTGGCCGTGACGTTGGGTGGCAGCATGCCGTGTATCCTTGTCGATGCGGAAGGCAAGGTGGTCTCGACGGACATCGGCGTTGATTTCGCCAAGTCGTTGGAGAAACTGCTCGGGCCAGCGCCGGCGAAGAAATAGGCCGAGGAATTGCCTGCCCGGGTCGACGGATCAATACCGCCGCCGTCGTTCGGGACTTATTTGCTTGTTCGGCCGGCAGAAGGGGGGTACATTCTTCAGAGACGATGGAGTTCCGTCGGACGGCGGCGTCTTCTTCTCTCCGAACAGTCATTCTCTGACGCGAAGGACGCGGCATGGTGGTCCGCGAGTTGGTGGGCGGCAACCCTTCCTACGTCTGCAAAGTCATCTACGTCGATGATCCGACCGGGTTCGGCCAGCGGATCGCCGACGGCGACCGAGTGCTGGAACACATATTGGTGAAACAAGTGGAGTTTGAGCAGACCATTGCGGAGATGACGGCCTCGGGATTCGCGGAGACCGAATGGTCACTCAGCCGGCGTGTGTTCGTGACTGCGGACCGTTTTTGGATCGTCTCCCTCGACGGCGACACGCTGCGCACGCACTTCGGCACCCGGCGGGCCGACTGGCGGGAGTCCTCGGGGAAGACCAAGGGCAAGGAGTTCCGGGACCGCGCCCGGGCCGTGGCGGCCTACCACTCGGCCATCGTGGAGAAGCGCGCGGAAGGGTATAGCGAGTTGTACGGGCGGGATGCCCCGCTCGCGGCTCCGAAGGCCGTGAAGAAGCCAGGCAAGAAGAAGTCGAGGTAAGAGCTAACCATGTCCCCATCGCCCGCCGGCCGAATGCCGATTGACGTTCTCGTGCGCCTCTGGGTGATGGTGTTCGTCCATTACTTCGTCTGGGGTTCTTGGTACGTCACCATGGGGACGTACCTGACGAAGACGCTGAATTTCAGCGGCGAGCAAGTGGGCCTCGCGTACGGCAGCACGGCCGTCGGGGCGATGGTGTCGCCGTTCTTCGCCGGCATTTTCGCCGACCGGTTCATGCCTACACAGCAGTTGCTCGGCCTGCTCCACCTCGTCGGGGCGGGGCTGCTTTACTGGCTCTCCACGCTGACGGATTTCGCCGAATTCTACCCCGTCTTGATCTTGTACACAGTCACCTACATGGCGGGGCACGGCCTGACGAACACGCAGACGCTGCACCACGCCAAGGCTGTCGGCCGGGACTTCCCCCGGGTGATGATGATGGGGAGCGTCGGCTGGATCGCGGCGGGATACGCCGTCAGCAAACTGCATCTTGACAACTCCCCGGACATGTTCCGGCTCGCGGCCGCGGCGGCGCTGTTCATGGGCGCATACTCGTTCACTCTTCCTCATACGCCTGCAAAAGGGGCCGGGACGCCAAAGTCGCTGCGGATGCTCTTCGGCCTCGACGCGCTTGGTCTCTTACGAGACCGGTCGTTCGCGGTGTTTATGCTTTGCTCGCTGGTGATCTGTATCCCACTCAGTTTCTACTTCAATTGGACGCACCTGTTCATGACGGAGTCGGGCATCGAAGATGCCGCCGAGAAGATGACCATCGGCCAAGTCTCGGACGTAGTGTTTCTTCTGATGTTGCCGCTGTTGCTGCCGCGCTTCGGGGTGAAGGGCGTCCTCCTGCTCGGCATGACGGCGTGGGCCGTGCGGTTCGCGCTATTCTCGTGGTTCGCGGGCGGCGAGACGTCGACGGCCCCGCTCTATCTCGGCATTGCCATGCACGGCATGTGTTACGACTTCATTTTCGTGATGGGCCGCATGTATGTGGACCGCCACGCCGATGAGAAGAGCCGCGGCGCCGCCCAAGGTCTGCACGCGCTGGTGACGCTCGGCGTCGGCATGTTCATCGGGACGTGGTTCGCCGGCATCGTCGGCGGACATTATGCCATTAAAGTCGATGAGACGGTCACCCACCAATGGCAATCCATTTGGGTCATCCCCGCCGTGCTGGCGCTCATCATGACCGTAGTGTTCTTGTTCCTGTTCCGCGAATCGCGGCGTGATTCCGCGGCCGCCGCGTCGCCGGCGGCGTGACGTGGTTTGTTGCCGCAGAATCTCTTTGACGATGCGGCCCTCGTGGCCGTCGAGAAGGCTCAGTTCCTGATTGTTGCTCCGAGCGTGCGGTCGCGCCAGCGCTCGGTCGCAGGTTCGTGGCCGTCGAGAAGGCTCAGTTCCTGATTGTTGCGGGCGTAGACGAGTTTCTTGGCATCCAACCCGAACAGGTGCAACAGCGTGGCGTGGAAGTCGTGCTGCGACACTTTATTCTCAACGGCGTGGTGGCCGAACTCGTCCGTCGCCCCGTGGACGTGACCACCTTTGATGCTGCCGCCGGCGAACCACATCGTGAACTCGTAGGTGTTGTGGTCCCGGCCGACCTTGGCCGGGCCGGCGTTGTTCTGGATCACCGGCAGCCGCCCCATCTCGCCGCCCCACGTCACCAGCGTCGTATCGAGTAAGCTGCGTTGCTTCAGGTCGCGCACCAAGGCGGCCGCCGGCTTGTCGGTCTTCTTGCAGGCGTTCAGCAGGCTGGTGCGGATCGAGCCGTGGTTGTCCCAGAACTGGTTGCTCGTGAACACTTGCACGAAGCGCACGCTGAGAAGGCCGTGCGACTTGCCGCCCGTCGTCCCGCCCTTGAGAGCCTTGGCGACGGCGTGGTCGGCGGCCGTCATCTTCTTGTCTGCCACCCTCGGCATGTACGACACACCTTCTGGATGTCCTTCGGCAGGTTGCCCAGCCCGGTTTGGCCGGCCAAGAAAGCAAGATAACAAACCAACAATTTCATTTGTCATTTCCAAACAAATACTGATGGTGTTTGTAGATATGGCCTGCCCACTCTTCAGCTAGTCGATGATACCTATCGTCCTGATGACCTTCAAACGGCTGACCTGTCCACTGAAGCTCGACATACCTGTTAGCATCAGGACTCATCATATGGTGGCGAGTTACCAGATTATCAACAATCTCTTCGCAGAATGCTTGAGCTTTGTCGTCGTTGGCAAATGTAAAACGCATTTGATTATCTCCTACACAATCACCGGCTTGATCACCTGAAGTACCGATAATGCACGGTTGGTCAACCAGCCTTCTTGGTCCCCTCTGCCTTCGGCATCGACCGCACTCGCCCCACCTTCCTTCATCGCGGAGGGGTTGGTCAGGAACGGGCCGATAATCAGATCGGCATTTAGAGGATGATCGTCAAGAATACCACGGCGTCCTGCCCAAACCGTCTCCTTCCATTCGGGTGTCACGCCTGTGAAACTCAGGATCGTGAGAGCGGCCAGATCACTGTCAGCGACGTTGAACTTGAGTACCTTTCCGTGACCCGGGAAGTTTCTGTTTGCCCACTTTCTTGCCTGTTGTTCATCGGTAGTTGTGTAAAAGGCCCTGCCGAAATCTTGCTTCGGATTGGCGAAAGCCATGCTCACACCCGATGTGATGATGCTGTGCGCGGCTTCAACACTTGTGCCGTGATAGTAATACGCATTATGGGCCCACGCGGTCCAGCCCCACCCGTCGTCGCCGACGAAGTAGGTGTGGTGGTCAGCCACGCGCACGTTGTACACGGTCTCCAGTTCGCCCGTGTTCCACACCTCTTCCACCCGCCGCCAGTCGCCGGCATCCGTCAACACCCAGTCCTCGGCCGTCAGTTCCTTAACGGCCGTCCACGCCTTCTCATAGGCGTAGAACGGGTGTTCGCCGCTCGTCCGGATGACCTGCCCGCCGACGTGCAGGTGCCACACCGCCGTCAGCCGCACAAAAATCTGCTCGACTGCTTTCGCCTC
>JAYUGD010001090.1:0-21625 GCA_043767785.1 Zavarzinella sp.
AAGCCTCCGCGTCGCGGCTAACAAGACGGACCGCGTCGCGTCGCGGCCAAACAAATTCGTCGCCGTGGCTCACTTCGCCCGCTTCGCCATGCGCGCCAAGCTCTCGGCCGCTTCAACGGTGAGGGCGTAGCCTTGTTCGCCCGCGGCGAGGCGGGTCATCTCGGCGCGGGCGTCGGGGGTGTTCAAGCGTTCGAGCATTTCCAAGATTCTTGACACCCGCCAGAGGTCTTCGGCCACCGGGGGCGCCGGCAGGGCGTCGCGCGCCCGCTCGGCGCGGGCGACGGCTTCCGCGGACAAGCCCGGCGTCTTTAAATACGCCTCGATCGTCGGCCGCACTTCCAACGGCAACTTGGCCAACCCCGCTTGGGCCGTCTCGCGCACGACGTAGCGCGCGTTGTCCAAGTCGGTAAGCCAACGGTGAATTTGGGCCGCGTCCAACGTCATGACCGCGGGGAGGGTCTTGGCGACGGCGACCAACGCGGCGGGCTGGCGCAGCAGCGTCGCGATGGCTTGGTGGGCCGACACCCGTTCCGACTTGAGTTGGCTCACGTCGGCCGGGCGGCCGTCGGCGGCGTACACGTCCCACACCAGCGTGGAATCCCCGTCGCCGCCGGAGGCGAGGCGGGCGCCGTCGGGCGAGAACGCCAAGGCAGTCACCCGCTCGCCGGGGTCGAAGCTCCAGCGAATGCACCCGGAGACGACTTCGATTAACAGGATGCCCCGGTCCCGGCCGACGGCCAACAACCGGCCGTCCGGCGAGAGGGCGAACGGGATTCGCCAATCGACGTACCCGCGCGGCGCCGGCCGGGCGACGGCCAGCCGCCAGCGCGGGCACAGCGTCCGCACCCGCTCGCCGGTGTCGCCGCTCAACAACAGGAACCCGTATTCCGACTCGGCGACGAGCAGCCGGCCGTTCGGCACGAACGCCAGTGGGAACGCCGGGGCGTCGGCCGGGTCGGGAGCCTTCTCCTTCGCTTCCCGCTTGGGCGGGCGCCCGTTCGTCCGCCGCCGCGTCACTTTGCCGGCGGCGAAGTCCCACCAGACCAATTGCGGGCCGTCCTTGGTGACGCCCGCGAGCACGCCCGAGCGGCCGTCCGGGGCGGGGGCGAAGTGCACGCCCGTCATCGTCCGCGCGCCATCGACCTCAAGGGGCCGGAACGGCTTCAGGCCGATGTCCGGCTTGGCCCACCCGTGCGGCACGATGGTGTCGGCGTGAGTCACGAAGAACGCGCCGGCCGAAGCGGATAGGCGAGACGGCTCCGCACGAACGAGGACCGACTCGCCGGGCCGGCCCGTTTTCTCCAGCGACGGCAACTTCCAGACGGACGCCTTGTCGGAAATGGGGCCTACAGTGGCGAGATAGTCGCCGTCCGGCGAGACGGCCAAGGACGCCGCCTCGGCCTTTCGGCGCGTGGTCTGTTTGCCCGTCGTGGCGTCGCAGCGGCATAACTCGTCGTCCGTGCCGGTGTAGATCGCCTTGCCCCCTTCGGCGAAGGCGACGGCCGTGGGCGGGCGGGCGGCGTCCGTCCCGAGACGAAGAATCGCCCCCTCGGGAAGCGCGGGCTTCGGCGGCTCGGCGGGCAAGTCGGCGGCCGGAAGGAGGACGGCCAGGAGAACCCATCGCGGCCGCATGGCGAGTCCCCGCGGAGTATCGGTGGGGTTCATGATAGCCGCGCCGCGGCTCACTTCGCCAGCCGGTCCATGCGCTTCAAACTCTCGGCCGCCTCGACGGTCAGGGCGTAGCCCGGTTCGCCGGTCGCCAGGCGGGCCATCTCGCGGCGGGCTTCCGGGGTGTTGAGCCGTTCCAACAGTTCCAGCGTGCGCGTGTCGCGGCGGCGGTCCGGCGACGGTGGGGCGGTTCGCAGGGCGCCGCGGGCTTTTTCGGCCCGGGTGCGGGCTTCGGGCGAGAGACCGGGGGTCTTCAAGTGGGCGTCGATCACCGGCAGCGTGTCCGTGTCCAACTTGGCCAACTCGAATTGGGCGGCCTCGCGCACGGCGTACTTCGGGGCGTCCAAGTCTTTCAACCAGTCGGCCACGCGGGCCGTGTCCGCCTTTTTGGCGGGCGAGAGCGTCTTGGCGAGGGCGATCAGCGCCCGCGGGTGTTGGCGCACGGAACACATGACCGAATGGGCCTTGGCCGCCGTCTCCACGAGGGAGCGTCCGGCGGTGTCCGGCGTCGTCGGGGCGTACACGTCCCACACCAAGGCCGTGCTTTCGCCCGCGGAGACCAAGCGTAGACCGTCCGGCGAGTACGCCAACGCCCGCACGCGCTCGCCGGGCTGGAATGTCCGGCGAATTTCCCCGGTGGCGATTTCCACGAGGTGGATGCCCTTGTCTTGGCCGACGGCCAGCAAACGGCCGTCCGGCGAGAGGGCGAACGGGACGGTGCGGTCCACATACCCGCCGCCGATGATGCTTCGGCTGGTCGCCAAGTCGCCCCACGGGCGAAGCAAGCGAATGCGTTCGGCGGTGTCGCCGCGCAGCAACAGGAAGCCTTCCGCGGACTCCGCGATGAAGTGACGGCCGTCCGGCAAGAACGTCAGCGGGGCGACGGGGGCGAGCGAGTGATCCGGCTCCTCCAAGCGGATCGTGGAACCGAGGTTGTCCGTCACGCGCTTCGGCGCGGCCCCGTTCGCTTGGGAGCGCGTGATCTTGCCGGCGACAAAGTCCCACCAGACCAATTGCGGGCCGTCCTTCGAGTTCTCCGCGATCACGGCCGAGCGGCCGTCCGGGGCGAGGGCGAATTGCTGCTCGATCAGGCGGCCCATCACGGCCAAGGTTCTGCCGCTCTGGTACGGCTTCAAGCGGGTGGTGGCCTTGTCCCAGGCGTGCGGCTCAATGCGGCCGTCGCGGTCCAAGAAGAAGGCGTCCGCGGCGGCGTGCAGGACCGACATAAAGCGGGAGTCCAAGATCGGCTCGCCGCGGATGACAACCTTTTCAAGCGACGGCACTTTCCACACGGCCGTCTCCCCGGTGGACCGCGTGCCAACGAGGCGCGTCCCGTCCGGCGACGCGGCCAGCGCCTCCGCGAAAGCGTCCCTGCGGGCCGTCATTTTTCCCGTCGCGGCGTCCCAGCGGCACAGGTCGTTTCGATGGCCGGTGTATATGGCCTTCCCGCCTTCCGCGAAGACAACGGTTGACGGCGGGTAAAGGTGCCCCTCGACGGGGTAAACCAGTTCCCCCGTACTCACATCGACGACGCGGACGACGTGGTCCGAGAAGACGGGCGAGAACCGCTTGCGGTCGGCCGAGACGCCCCCGTTATGGTGCGGCGACAGGTTCTTGGGCGTCGATTTCACCTTCCCCGTCTCGGCGTCAAACACGCGGCCGCCGCGGCGCAGGCCGATCAGGTCTTTGCCGTCCGCGGAGAACGTCAGCGGCCCGCCGGCCTCGGGGTTGTCGGGCCGCACGGCCCACAGCGGCTTGGCCGTCTTCAAGTCCCACACGATGTAATCGCCGTCGAACCCGGCGGCGGCCAGGCGCGCCCCGTCCGGCGAAAAGGCCAGCCCGAGGGCGTAATTGATCGGCATGGGAAACGCATGTTTCACCGCGCCGGTCTTCACGTCCCAGACGGTGACGGTCCCGTCTTCCGAGGCGGCGGCCAACAGGTCGCCTTTGTCCGACGCGCGCAAGACGTGGACCCTTTTAGTCGGCCCCGACAACTGGCGAACGTCACTGATGCGCTCCCTGTTCACCAAGACGACGCCGTCCTTGTTCTCGCTGGCGACGGTCTTGCCGTCCGGCAGAAACTGCGCGCAGTCCGAGCCGGTGTTCATGATTCGCCATTTGATGTCGTCGCGCGCGAGGTTGTACAGCGTCAGCGAGTTGTCCCCGTTGGCGGCCGTCAGCCAAAGGCTATCCGGGGAAAACGACACGTCTCGGACGACGTGGCCGAACGCCTTCAAGCGGTGCAACGGCTGGCCCGTCGCCGCGTCGAAGACGACCACGAACGGGTGATAAATCCCCTGCGTGGTGCCGACGGCCAAGAGTTTGCCGTCCGGGGAAAAGGCCGAGCAGTACGCCGGCGCCGGTGTGCGGAAGGCGTCCGTGCCGAGGCGAAGGGTGGCGCCGTCCGGCAGCGGGGCGGCGGGGAGAGTCGCGGCCGTCAGCAACGCGGCCAGAATCACGCGCATGGCGAACCCCGGGCGGGAACCGTTGCGGTTCATCATAAGCGGGAGGGCGGGGGATGAGGTAACGGGGGCGTCACGAAGGGACAATGTGGCGCGTCGCCGCGCGAGACGAAAAAGGCCGGCTGCCCACACGGGGAGCCGGCCAGATCAAGGTTGGCGGGCCGGGGCCGGCCAATGAGTGACCGTTACTTGCCCTCTTCAATGATGTCGGGCGCCGTCGAACCGACGATCTTCATCAACTCGGCCTGCTCTTTCGCGGGAACTTTGAACTTGTCAAGCGTGGCCTTCAGGTCGGCGGCGATGGCCTCGAACTCGGACTTGGTAATCTTCATGCCCTTGTGGGAGTCCTTCATGTTCCGGCCGGTGTACTTCTGGGGGCCGCCCGTCACCGCCCCGACCAATTCGACCAACATTTGTTTGAGGTGAGCGACGTTTTCCGGCGTGGCTTTCCACTCCTTGTCGGTCCCCTTGCGGGTGAAGTTGACCTTCGGGTCGCCGGCGGCGCGGCCCACGAAGTCGTCCACGACCGCTTTGATGGCCGCTTCGCCGCCAAGGCGTTCGTAAAGCGACTTGGCCGGCGCCGGGGGCGCTTCCTTCACGACTGGGGCCGGCGTGGGCTGGAGCGTCGGGGGGGACGGCTGGACATAAACAGGGGCGGGCGGCGCGTAAACAGGCGCCGGGTACCCGTAAGCCGGCTCCGGATACGACGGCCGCGACTTGTGACCGAACGGACACCAACAGGCGATCCCCATCGTCATGACGGTAAACGAGGATGAAAACATGGACACACTCCAAACTGAGATGAAAATGGCGTCGCGGGAATAATGGACCAGTCATCCGCTAGAGATGCAGGCCCGCGACGGCACCGGAACGGTTATTCCGAGACACGGCTATTTATACGCTGGCCGCGGAAGGCAAAGCGAATCGAATTGGGATTTTGTCGAAAACGCCTTCCGACCGGAGGGCGTGGGAAACCCGACTGGCGGGCGAATCAGTACGCGCCTTTGCCGCTCAGCACGGCCGGGACGGTGAGGACGATGAGCCGGAGGTCGAGCCAGAAGTCGCGCTGGCGGATGTAGCGGATGTCGAGTTCCACTTGTTGCTGGAAGTCGAGGTCGGCCCGGCCGCTCACTTGCCAGATGCACGTCAGGCCGGGGGTGACGGCGAGGCGCTTGCGCTCCCGCAGGTTGTAGCGCTGGACTTCGGCGACCACGGCCGGCCGCGGGCCGACCAGCGTCATCTCGCCCACCAGCACGTTCCACAGTTGCGGCAACTCGTCCACGCTCGTCTTGCGGAGGATGCGGCCCACCCACGTCACGCGCGGGTCGCGGCACATCTTAAAGGTGATCGAGTTGGCGTGCTTGTTCTGCCGCATCAGCTCGGCCTTCTTGGCCTCCGCGTCCATCACCATCGAGCGGAACTTGAAGAAGTCGAACACGCGGCCGTCCCGGCCCACCCGCTTTTGGCGGAAGAAGACCGGGCCGCCGTCCGTGAGCTTAACGATCAGGGAGATGACGAGGAACAGGGGGGCCAGGCCGACCAGCATGGCCGCGGCGACGACGATGTCGGCGGCGCGCTTGGCCGTCAGGTACGCGGTGGACGGCCCGGCCGTCGACCGCAAGTACACGGGGAGCATCTGCACCGCCGGCACGGCGGGGCGAGCGGGCGGCGGTAGTGTGAGGACGGCGGCGGTCATCCAACTCTCGTGCGTGATCCAACATCAACGGGGGGCCAAAATCCCTACGCGAGTACAATGCGGTTCGTCCGTCAGTATAGGACAAGGTCGCAATAAAAGAATAATTGGCACAACCGCAATATTCAAGTGCAACTCTCATGCCCGAACGCGGGGCGAGTCGGCGCCGCGGTCCGTCCGCACCCATTTCTGTTGCCGCTTCCCCAGCAGTTTCAGGTAAATCGGAATCTTCCATGCGACGTACCCAGGCAGCAAAACCAGCGTTTTGATCGTAACCGTTGACCGGCCGTGTTTCATCCAGGCCAAAAAAACGGCGGCCATTGCCGCGGTGACGGCCCCGAGAAGCACAATTGCCGGGACGACGCTTCCGTCCCATTGCCACCAAACGACGCAGATGGTGAGCAGGGCGACGGCGCTCAACGCCAACAGCGACAGCGGGGGCACGCCTAGTTCCAGACCCAAGGCGATCAGCCGGGGTTTCGCCCGGAACAGCCCGGCCAACAGCAATCGGGGCGTCCCGTACATTAAGGTGGCGACATGCCCGTGTTCCCAGCGGGTCCGCTGCTTGATGGCCGACGCTTGGTCCGGGGCCGCCGCCCCGCGCAAGCGCACCTCGGGGACTAACAGCGGCGGGAAGCCGGCGAGGGCCAAGTCCACGCCCAGCCGCATGTCTTCCACGATGTTGCCGGACCCGAGGCTCACCTTGTCCAAAGCCGCCCGCGGGAAGGCCATGCCGGTGCCGGTCAGCAAGCACGGCAAGCCGGCCCGGTGCAGGCCGAGCGGGCGAATCTTGTTCTTTAGCAGTACCGCGAACGCCGAGAGTTGCCGTTTGGCGTCCGACTCTTTGCCGGTGCCGATGAGGTACACGCCCTGCACCGGCCGCTGCGTGCGGTGGGCGGCTTCGGCCAGCCGATCAATCGCCCCCGGCTCCAGTTCGCAGTCCGCGTCCACGACCACGACGACCGGTAGCTCGGCGGGTAGATTCATCAACCCGTGGTCGAGGGCGTAGCCCTTGCCCCGCCGCTCCGCGTCGTGCCGCTCGGCGACGGTCGCGCCGGCTTCGCGGGCCAGCGTCGCCGTGTCGTCGGTGCAGTTGTCCGCGACGACGAGCAACACGTCGCCGGGCCGAAGCTGGGCGGCCACGTTCCGCACGGTGGCGGCGATCCCGGCCGCCTCGTCGTGGGCGGGGACGATGACCCCGCACGACGGCCGGTCATCGGCGGGCGCGGGTGTGCGGCCCGGCAACAGGGAGCAGAAGGCTTCCGATGCGAGGACCAGCCACGGCACGGCGGCGACGGCCGCCACGACGGTCAGGAGCCAGTCGCCAACGGTCATGGTCGGTGCAACCCCGGCGATCCGGACAATCAGAATCGCTCTTGGGAATGTATACGTCGGGGGCCGGCGTCATGCCGGGGGAATGTGGTTTTTCAGACGGAGCGCGCGGAAGCGGGGCGGCCGTTTCCGGTCACGGGCATCGGGCGGAAGTGGTTAACGGGGCGGCGGCGCGGAGATGGGGCGGACGGCCATTACAACCGGATAGTCGGCACGCGGACCAACCGCGAGGCCGACCCTCGCGGTTGGGACGGATTTCGGCAAATCGGTCGCGCGCACTGGCAGAGTGGCTGGCAGGGCTTCACAATTCCTTCACAATCGGCTACTCGGTGAACTCGACCTTCACCTTTTCGCCGGCACGGCCGGTCACCTTCTTGGTGTGGCTGACCTTGCCCTCGGCCGTCACCCAGACGGCCTTCACCTCGTAGGTGTGGCTGTCCGTGGCGTTCAGCGGCGGGGACTTGAACAGCCGGACGGCGCCGGTCGTCGCCGAGCGTTCGCCGTCGATGAACAGTTGGGCGTCGGCGGCCGGCATGTGGACTTCCACTTCCAGCGGGGCAGTCTTCGTCAGGACTTCCAGCGGCGGCGGCAGTTCTTCCGCGCCCGCGACGGCCACCGGCAGTGGGGCCGGCGACAAGACCGGCGCCGGCTTGTCCAGCGGGATGTACGCGAAGTTGTAAAAGCCCGGCCGGTACGCGGGCGGCGGCGGGAAGAACATGCTGTCCGCGCCGCCGAACATGCCGGGGACCGGCTTGTACGTCGGGACGGGCGGGCCGTACATGCTCAGGCCGTTGCCGTAATTGCCGTATTGCTGGATCGGGAACACGCCGGGGTAAAAACCGGGATAGCCGTAGCCGAAACCGGGGCCGTACCCCAAGCCCGGCCCGTAGCCGTAGCCCGGCCCGAAGCCGGGGAAGCCGTACCCGATGCCCACGCCGAACCCGACGCCGGGCCGCTGGGCCTTGGCCTCCGGCGCGGCCAAGGTGAGCAACACTGGCAACGGGAGCAACAAACGGAACAACAACTTGCCCATGGCGGTCTCGCCTCCGTGGCGTGGGAGAATTGGGGGCCACCGTCACGCTAACACGGCCGCCGATTTCGCAAAGTGATTTTCGCCGGAATGCCGCCCGACACTCGCGGCGGGCGGCCCGAAAATTCGCCGATCTCGTCCACGTCGCGGGACGGGGGCAACCGGCATTCGGCTTACGCCGCTGACAGCCGGCATTTCCGACACGGGGCCGGTCGTGCCGATTTTCGGCGGCCGCACTGGAAAACGGGTTGTGCCGGGCTACCAATGGTCATCAGGAACCGTTCCCCCGTCTTTGTCCCCCACCCGGCGCAGAGATGACGCCCTTCTTCCCGAGCCGACCGCCCGGCCCGCGACTGCCGCGGACGATCCCTCTTGCGCTTCAACCGTTGGAATCGCGGGACGCGCCCGCCGCGTTCACGCCCGGGAATTTGCTCGTCTACCGTGTCGGCACTGGCTCTGCGTTGACGAACAAGGGGACGGCCGTCTTCCTTGACGAGTACGCCACGGCGGCGGGCCAGTCGGCGCCGGTGCAATCGCTCGCGCTGCCCACGGCCGTCAGCGGGGCCAACAAACGCTTGGTGGCCAGCGGGATCGGGACGGCCGAAGGACTGATGACGCGGTCCGCGGACGGCAAGTACCTCGTCCTCGCCGGGTACGACGCCGCCGTCGGGGACGCGGCCGTCGCCACGAACAACCACGCGAAGACGGTGGCCCGGGTCGATGCCGCGGGAACGGTCGATACGACGACGACGTTCACCGACGGCTACACCGGGGGCAGCAGCGCGATCCGGTCCGTCGCCTCGTTGGACGGCGGCGGCTTCTGGACCGCCGGCAGCGGGACGGCGAACGGCGGCGCGCGGTACATCGCCTACGGCGCCGCCAGTTCGGTGCAGTTAAACTCGGCCGCGAACAACACGCGGCAAATCGCCGTCTTCACCAATCAACTTTACCAGTCCGCCTTTTCAACCCCGCCCCTGTTGGGGACCGTCGGCTCGGGAACGCCGATGACGGCGGGGCAGACGATCGCCGCCCTCCCGGGGTTTCCCACGAGCGGCAGCCCGTTCGGCTTCTTCTTCGCCGACCTCACCGCCGGCGTGGCGGGCCTCGACACGCTGTACGTCGCCAGCGACGACGCGGCCGCCCTGAGCAAATACTCGCTGGTCAGCGGGGCGTGGACGGCGAGCGGCGTCGTCGGCACGACGACGGATCACTACCGCGGGCTGACGGCGTCCGTCGCCGGGACGACGGTGACGCTGTACGCCGTTCGCGACGGCAAGGAGTTGGTGACGCTCACCGACGCCAGCGGCTACAACGGCGCGCTCGCGGGGACGCCGGCCGTCGTCGCGACGGCCGCCAATAACACCGGCTTCCGCGGCGTTGCCTTCGCCCCGCTGGCCGCCGGCGCGCCCAACGCGGCCCCGACGCTCAACGACATCACGGCCCCGGCGCCGGTCAACGAAGACGCCGGTGAACAGACCGTCACGGTCAGTGGCGTCACGACTGGCGGCGAGGCGTGGCAAACCGCCGCGGTGACGGCGACTTCGGAAAATACCGCCCTGCTCGCGGCCGTATCGGTCGTCGCCGGCGGCGACGGGACCACGCGAGACGTGAAGTACACGCCCGTCCCCGACGCCAGCGGCACGGCCGTCATCACCGTGACCGTGACGGACAACGGCGGGACGGCCAACGGCGGCGTGGACACCGTGTCCAAGACGTTCACGGTGACGGTGAACCCGGTCAACGACGCGCCGCGGAATCACGTCCCCGCGCCACAGACGACCAAGGAAGACACGCCGCTCGTCTTCTCGACGGCCAACGGGAACGCCGTCACCGTCTCGGACGTGGATGCGGGGACGGGAACCGCCACCGTGATCCTGACGGCGACCAATGGCCTCCTGGACTTGGGGAGTACGGCCGACCTGTCGGTGAGCAACAACCACACCGCCCTCGTCACGCTCGCGGGCCAACTCGCGGCCGTCAACGCCGGCCTGAGCGGGCTGACGTTCACGCCGACGGTCGATTACTTCGGCCCCGCCTCGATCCGACTGCAAACCGACGACGGCGGCAACGCCGGGGCCGGCGGCCCACTGACGGCCGACGACATCTTCGCCGTCACCGTCAGTCCGGTGAACGATGCCCCGACGCTGATCGACATCGCCGACCCGCCGGCCATCGCCGAGGACGCCGGGGAACAGACATTGACGATCACCGGCCTCGCGCCCGGGCCGGCCAACGAATCGGGGCAAAAGCTCGCCAGCATCACCGCCTCTTCGGACAACCCTGCCCTGACCGGGATCATCGCCGTCAGCGGCTCGGGGACGACTCGCTTCTTGAAATACACGCCCGCGTCCAACGCCAGCGGCACGGCGATGATTACTGTCCGCATCGAAGACGACGGCGGCACGGCCGACGGCGGCGTGAACGCGGTCGAGAAGTCGTTCACCGTCACGGTGAACCCGGTCAACGACGCCCCGGTGAACGGCTTGCCGAGTACGTTCGCGGCCTTGGAGGACACACAACTTGCCTTGGTCGGCATCACCGTGACCGACGTGGACGCCGGGGCGGCCGATGTCCACGTGACGTTCTCCGTAACCTCGGGGACACTGACGCTTCTCGACGACGTGCCTGCGAGGGTAAACGCCGCCAACATCACGGGCCAGGACACGGCCGCGCTCACCGTCACGGCGCCGCTCTCCAAAATCGCCGCGACGTTGACCGCCAACGGCCTGCTGTTCCACCCCGCGGCCGAGATGAGCGGGCCGGTCACGCTCACGATGACCGCCGACGATTTCAGCCTCGCCGATTCGGACACCGCGACCATTACGGTCACGGCCATCAACGACGCGCCGACGCTCAATGACATCCCCACCGTTAATCCCATTGACGAAGACGCCGGCCAACAGTCGGTGACGATCACCGGCCTCTCGGCCGGCCCGGCGAACGAGGTTGGGCAACAGTTCACGGTCACGGTCACGTCGGACAACATGGCGCTCATCGGCGCCATCACCTTTGCCGAAACGGGCGCGTCACGCCAATTGCTGTTTACGCCCGCCGCCAACGCCAACGGCAGCGCCGTCATCACCGTCCGCGTCGAAGACAACGGCGGGACCGACCACGGCGCGGTGAACTTCGTCGAGAAGACGTTCGCCGTCATGGTGAACCCGGTCAACGACCCGCCGACCTTAGCCGACATTCCCGACCCGACCCCCGTCGATGAAGACGCCGGCGAGCAGTCGGTCGCACTGACCGGCATCACGGGCGGTCCCAACGAGGTCGGCCAACCGATCACCATCACGGCCACCTCGGGAAATGCGGCCCTGCTCTCCGCGGTCACGATCACCGGCTCCGGGAGTAGTCGCACGCTCAAATACACGCCGGTCGCCAACGCGAACGGCACCGCCGTCGTCACCGTCCGCGTGCAGGACAACGGCACGGGCGCGAACTTCACGGAGAAGACGTTCACCGTCACCGTGAACGCCGTGAACGACCCGCCGACGCTCAACGCCATCACGAACCCCGCGGCCATCGCGGAAGACGCCGGGGAACAAACGCGGACGGTCTCCGGCATTTTGGCCGGGCCGGCGGACGAGGCCGGGCAAAGTGTCACAGTGACGGCGACTTCCTCGAACCCCGCCCTGATCGGGGCCGTCGTCGTGACGGGCGACGGCGCCACGCGCGACCTGTCGTACTCGCCCGCCGCCGACGCCAACGGCACGGCCGTCATCACGGTCCGCGTGCAGGATAACGGGACGGGGACGAATTTCACGGAGAAGACGTTCACCGTCACGGTGGCGGCCGTCAATGACCCGCCGTCGTTCACCAAGGGCGTCGATCAGATCACGGACGAAGACTCCGGAAGCCAGACCGTCGCCGGATGGGCCGTGAACCGCTCGGCCGGCCCCGCCGACGAAGTTGGGCAGACGCTCACTTTCCATGTGACGACCGACAACGACGCCCTGTTCTCCACGCCCCCGGCCGTCGCCCCCGACGGCACGCTGACGTACACACCGGCCCCGGACGCCAACGGCACGGCCACCGTCGCCGTCCAACTCACTGATTCCGGCGGCGGCGCCAACGCCTCGGCCGCCCAGACGTTTGCCATCCGCGTGACGGCCGTCAACGACGCGCCGACGCTGGCCGACATCCCAAATCCGGCTGCCGTCGCCGAGGACGCGGGGGAGCAAGCCGTCCCGCTCATCGGCATCACCGCCGGCCCGGCCGACGAAGTTGGTCAGGCGATCACCGTCATGGTTACGTCAAACAATCCGTCGTTGATCGCCTCCGTGGACGTGACCGGCGACGGCCCGACGCGACAGGTGACATACACGCCGGCACCCAACGCCAACGGCGCCGCGGTCATCACCGTTCGCGTGCGAGACGACGGGGACGGAAATAACGTGGTCGAGAAGATGTTCGCCGTCAACGTGACCCCGGTGAACGACCCGCCGACATTGGCCGCCATCGCCGACCCGCCGATGATCGACGAGGACGCCGCGGAACAGACGGTGACGCTCACCGGCCTCTCGGCCGGGCCTCCGGACGAAGCCGGGCAACCGCTCAATGTGACGGCGACCTCCGGAAACCGTGACTTGATCGCGGCCGTGTCCGTCTCCGGCGGCGGGACGACACGGGACTTGAAGTTCACGCCGGCGCCCGACGCCAGCGGGACGGCCGTCATCACCGTCCGCGTGGACGACGGCGGGCCGGGATCGCACGTCGTCGAGAAAACGTTTGCTGTCACCGTCACCGCCGTAAACGACGCGCCACGGGCCACCGACGGGACGTTGTCCGCGACCGAGGACACGGCGGCCACGGGCGCCCTTTCGGCGACGGACATCGACGGCGGCGCGCTAACCTATTCAATTGTCGAGCAGCCGATGCACGGCATCGTCAGCCTCACGGGCGCCGCGAGCGGCGCGTACACCTACGCCCCGGAGCCGAATTACAACGGGCCGGATCGTTTCTCGTTCCGGGCGAACGACGGGGCAGCCAACTCGAACGTGGCGACGGTGGTTGTCTCCGTCGCAGCCGTGAACGACAAGCCGACCATCGACACGGCGTTCGGCGTCGTCATCGACCGCCTCCCGGCCAAAACCGCCGACCCGGCCGGGGCTTCCGTCAGCGCTCTCCTCGCCCACGCCGCCGACGCGGACGCGGACCCGCTCGGCGTGGCCGTCACAGCCGCCGCCGCGTCTCCCGCGACCGGCCGCTGGCAACATCGTCTTGACGCTTCCGCGGCGTGGGCCGACATCACGGGCGTATCCGTCGGCTTACCCCTCCTACTCCCCGCGACGGCGCAGGTCCGCTTTATCCCGGCCGCCAAGTTCACCGGGTTTGCCCCGCTCGTCTACAAGGCGTGGGACGGATCGGCGTTCAGCACGGCAATCGAGACGGCGTGGGTGGCCGTCGGCCGGACAACGCCGGCCATCGACGCGGCCGGCCATCCGCTGTTCACTCCCGTCTTGAAAGACGCCGTCAACCCGGCGGGCGACATGGTCAAGAAGCTGCTCGGTTCCTTGGCCACGGACCCGGACAAGAAGGACAAGCTCGGGATGGCGGTCACGTCCGCCGATTCGGCCAACGGGACGTGGGAATTTAAGACGGGCCGGGCGTGGGCATCCATCGCCGACGTGTCCGAATCGTCGGCCCTGTTGCTCGGGCCGGCGACGAGGGTTCGCTTCCGGCCGGCCGCCGGGTATTTCGGGCCGGCGACGCTGACGTACCGGGCGTGGGACGGAAGGGTCGGCGTCACCGGCGAGCGCGCCGCGGCCGTCGGGCCGGCATTCAGCGCGGAAGACGAAACGGCCGTCGTCAACGTGGTCGCCCGGCCGGCGCTGGACACGACGACGGCCCACGTCTTGGCCGGTCCAAAGCTCGTTTCCAACCTGTTGGCCGGGGCCGTGACCGACGTGCTGCCGGGGACGACACTCGGGATTGCCGTCACCGGCTTCACAGGCAAGGGGGCGTGGAACTACCAACTCCCGAACGGGCCGCTCACGCGGGTTCCGAAAGTGTCGGCGGCCAAGGTGCTGCTGTTGCCGGCCGACGCCGTCCTCTCGTTCGCGGGCACGCTCGGCGTGGCGACGCTGCGGTACCGGGTCTGGAATGCGACGGCCTTGCCAAGGGCGGCCGGGTCGTTCGGGAACGTGTCGAACACGGCGTTCAGCGCGGCGAGTGAAACGCTCTCGGTCTTGGCCGGGCCGAACGCGCCGCCGACGATTCCCGCGGCCCCGTTCACGCTCGGGACGCTTGCCGAAGACCCGACATCGAATCCCGGCGTGAGTGTCAAGCAAGTGGCGAAGGCGGCCGGCGGCGCGGACCCGGACAAGAACCCCGTGGGCGTCGCCGTGACCGGGATGACCGGCGCCGGGATGTGGGAGTACACGCTTAATCACGGCAAAACATGGCAATCCGTCGGGTCGGTGACGCCGATCAATGCGCTGCTGCTGTCGCCGACGGCCAAGCTGCGCTTCGCTCCGACGACGAACCAATCCGGCCCGGCGGCACTGACCATCAAAGCGTGGGACGGCACGTTCGCCACGAGCGGCGACTACGCCGACCCGGCGTCCCTCTCGGCGTTCAGTCCCGATTCGGCCGTCGGGACGCTGACAGTGACGGCCGTGAACGACCCGCCGATTCTTGATGCGTCCAAGGTGAAGTATCTGCCAAACATCGCGGCGGGCACGTCGATCTCGGCATCCGTCGCCTCGTTGGTGACGGCCGCGGCGGACGCGGAGCCGGGGGCGCTGGGCATCGCGGTGACGGCCGTGACCGGACGCGGGACGTGGGAATTCAGCCCGGACGGTGTGTCGGCTTTCGTCCCGCTGCCGAAATTGCCGGCCGTCCTGCCCGCGTCGGCGGCCGTCCACTTCGTCGCGGACGACGGGTTCGCCGGCGTCGCCAGCCTGACTTACAAAGCGGCTGACGGTGACGGCGGCCTGAGTACAGCGACCGAAACCTTGACCGTGGCCGTCGGCAACCAAGCCCCGAGCCTGAGCGGCCCGGGGACGCTGACGGACATCTTGGAAGACCCGAAAAAAAACGCGGGAGACACGGTCGCCGCCCTTCTCAAGGAGACTGTTCACGATTCGGCCGTCGGCGCGCCCGGCGTGGCGGTGACGGCCGCGGCCGGGCCGGGGGCGTGGCAGTTCTCGCTGGACAACGGGAAGTCGTGGGCGGATGTCGGCGCCGTCAACGGGTCATCGGCCCTGTTGCTATCATCCAAGTCCAAGGTGCGTTTCGCCCCGGCGTTGAACCAATCCGGAACGGCGACGTTGACCTACACGGCGTGGGATGGGACGGTTGGAACGGCCGGCGAGCGGTTCAATCTCTCGGCGCCCGGCCAGTCGGCGTTCGGCGGCAATCAGACGGCGACCGTGACGGTGACGCCTGTCGCCGACGCTCCGATGCTAAACACAACGGGGACGCCGACGCTCGCGGCCGGCCAAGTCGGCGCGCTCATTTCCGCATTCCTCAACGGCACGGTGACCGATCCCGAAGGCGGCGTGTTCGGCATCGCGGTCATCGGCGTGTCGGGCAAGGGGACGTGGGAATTCAGTCTGGCCGGCCCGGCCGCGTTTCAACCCCTCGGCGCCGTGTCGAAACGGGCGCCGCGGCTGCTGCCGGCCTCGACCCTGTTGCGGTTCCTCCCGGCCGCCGGGTTCATCGGCACGGCGACGCTGACGTACAAGGCGTGGAACACGACGCCGGCCGACGGCGCGCCCTTCAGCGTGGCCTCGGAGATTCTCTCCGTGGTCGTGGGCGATCTTCCCCCGACCTTGATTGACCTGTAATGGGCGAACCGGCGGAATCATTTCCGCGTCGTGTAGGTCCGTGCCCGTCCAAAAATGGAGATGCCAATGGCCGATCACTCGTTGGACCCCGCCCTGATCCGGCGGGCCGCCGCCATGCTGGCCACGTCGAAGTGCGTGGCCATCCTCACCGGGGCCGGCGTCTCCGCGGAGAGCGGCGTGCCGACGTTCCGGGCGTCGGACGGGTTGTGGGAAGGACACCGCATCGAAGATGTCGCCACGCCGCAGGGGTACGCCCGCGACCCGAAACTCGTCTGGAAGTTCTACAACGCCCGCCGGGCCAACGTCGGCACGGTCCAGCCGAACCCGGCCCACTTCGCCATCGCGGAACTTGAGGCCCACTTCGGCGACCGCTTCACCGTCATCACGCAGAACGTGGACGGCCTGCACCAACAGGCCGGGGCCAAGAACGTGCTGGAAGTCCACGGCAGCCTGCGCCGCACCCGCTGCCCCAACTGCGGCGACGTTGCCGACCGCGGCCTGGAAACCCTTTCCGACAAGCCGGAGTGTTTGAAGTGCGGCCGGGCCGTGCGGCCGGACATCGTGTGGTTCGGCGAGAACCTGCCGCCGGACATTTGGCAACGGGCGCAGGAAGCCGCGGAGGAGTGCGACACGCTGATCGTCGTCGGCACCAGTGCCGTCGTGTACCCCGCGGCCGGACTGATCGGCGTGGTGAAGCGGCGTTCTCAATGGGGAGCCAAGCTGGCCGGCGACGTGATCGAAGTGAACTTGGAGCCGACGGACGCCTCCGCCCACGCGGATGTCGGCCTATACGCCCCGGCCGGCGTCGTGCTGCCACTGGTCGTCGAAAAGTTCAAGGAATTGGTGGCCGACGGCGAGAGTGAACGGGGGTGATTTGTTAGCCGCGACGCGGAGGCTTTGCGCAGCGGAGCGCGACCCGCGACTGTCACCGAAGGCCGATGCCCGCCGACCCGAATGGCTGCCACTGGACGCGCTCCTCTCCGCAAAGCCTCCGCGTCGCGGCTAACAAGACTCGACGCGTCGTCCGGCCGCTTCTCGGTTGCCGCCATTCCACAAAAATTGGTGGCTGATTCCGCCGAGTGAATCGGGTATCATCGGCCGCATGGACCGCCGTGACTTTTTCGCCGCCGCCCCGGCGCTGGCCCTCGCCGCCAGCGCCCGCCCGCAGGACCGACCGCTGTCGCAGCCGCCGAAGCGGCCGGGGCCGGCGAAGAAACGTCTTGCCGTCGTCACCACGACTTACGGCTACTTGTCGCACGCCTACCACATTGCCGGGCGGTTTATCCACGGGTATCAGCGCGGCGGCGCGCACCACTTCCCGGCGGCCGACATCGCTTCCATGTACGTCGAGCAGATCGGCCCGAAGGATGTCAGCGTCGGCATCGCCAAGGACCACGGCATCCGGCACTGCAAGACCATCGCGGACGCCTTGACCCTCGGCACGGGGAAATTGGCCGTGGACGGCGTGCTGATGATCGGGGAGCACGGCAACTACCCATACAACACGAAGGGGCAGAAACTCTACCCGCGCTACGAGTTCTTCCAGCAGGTCGTGAAGGTGTTCGCCGACTCGAGCCGCGTGGTCCCGGTGTTCAACGACAAGCACCTGTCTTACGACCGCACGAAGGGCTTCGAGATGGTGGCGACCGCGAAGAAGATGGGCTTCCCCATGCTCGCGGGGTCGAGTTTGCCGGTGACGTGGCGCCGGCCGGAAATGGAATTGCCGTTGGGCAAGAAGATCACCGAGGCGATGGTGGTCGGCCCCGGCGAACTGGAGATTTACGGCATCCACGAGTTGGAGCCGTTGCAGGCGATGGTCGAACGCCGCACGGACGGCCAGCAGGGCGTGGCCCGCGTGGAATACCTCGAAGGCGACGCCGTGTGGAAGGCGGGGGACGACAAGCGCTGGTCGTGGGACTTGCTGGAAAGCTGCCTGGGCCGGAGCCAGTCCCGCAACGTCGGCGACCCCAAGGAAAACTGCAAGCACTTCACGACGCCGGCCGCGTGGGGCTACACCGTCGCGACCCCGCGGGCGTTTCTAATCGAATACCGGGACGGGTTGAAGGCGTCTGTCTTGCAACTCGACGGCCACGTGAGCGACATCACCTTCGCCGCGACCGTGGACGGCGAGAAGAAGCCCGCCAGCACGCTGTTCTGGCTACCGCCCCCGCCCGGCGCCGCCTTCCTCGAAGCGCTGTCCACGCATGTGGAAACAATGATGGACACCGGCAAGTCCCCGCTCCCCATCGAACGCACCATGCTAACCGGCGGCATTCTTGACTGGGCGCTGGAATCCCGCGTGCAAAAGAAACCGCTGGAAACGCCGGACTTAGACGTGTCTTATAGCCCGCCGAAAGACTCCGGCTATATGCGCGGAGACTATGTGACGGAGTTGAAGTAAAGAGAAGAGAAGAGTTTCACGCAAAGCACGCAAAGAGGCAAAGCTCGCAAAGAAGACAAAAAGCATCATTCAAAACAGTCGGACGCGGTTCCGTTGAAGAATGATTTGGCTTTCTTTGCGAGCTTTGCCTCTTTGCGAGCTTTGCGTGAAATGGTTTTTTATTCATCCAAGGAATCACCATGAGATTTGCTTTCCCCGCCTTGTTCCTCCTCGCCGCGGTCGCGGTCGCTCAAGACGACCCAACAAAATTGTTCAAGGACAAGGCCGAGAACACGGACGCCCGGTTGGGCGCGCCGAAGACGTTGAACAGTTACTTCCCATTCCCCGTCCCGGCCAGCAAGGAGTCGTGGGACACGCGGAAGGCCGCGCTGCGGGAGCAGTTGTCGGTCGGGCTGGGGTTGTGGCCGATGCCGGAGAAGACGCCGTTGAACGCGGTCGTCCACGGCAAGATTGATCGCGAGGGGTACACCGTGGAGAAGGTGTTCTTCGCCTCCATGCCGGGGCACTACGTCTCGGGGAACTTGTACAAGCCGACGGACAAGAAATTGGGCAAACGGCCGGCGGTTCTTAGCCCGCACGGGCACTGGCCGCCGGAAGGGCCGAAGGGGGGGCGGTTCTACGAGGCCAAGGACACGCAGATCAAGGCCGACCTCGCGTCCAAGGGGGAGAAGACTGAGGAAGGGGCCAAGTACCCGTTGCAGGCCCGCTGCGCCCAACTCGCCCGCATGGGCTTCGTCGTGTTCCACTACGACATGATCGGGTACGCCGACAGTCAGGCCTTTAAGCACCGCACCGGGTTCTTGGACGCCCAAGCGGAATTGCGGTCGCAGAGTTTCCTCGGGTTACAGGTGTGGAACAGCATCCGCGCCCTCGACTTCCTGTGCGACTTGCCGGACGTGGACGCCAAGCGCATCGGCGTCACCGGGGCCAGCGGCGGCGGGTCGCAGACGTTCCTGCTGTGCGCCTTGGACGACCGCCCGGCGGCGGCCTTCCCGGCCGTGATGGTGGGCACCGCCATGCAAGGCGGGTGCGTGTGCGAAAACTGCTCGTACCTGCGGGTCGGCACCGGCAACGTGGAGATCGCCGGCATGTTCGCCCCGAAGCCGTTGGCCATGAGCGGGGCCAACGACTGGACCAAGGAGATCGAGACCAAGGGCCTGCCCGAGTTGAAGCAGCTCTACAAGATGCTCGGGGCCGAGGACAAGGTGGCCGGCAAGGCGTGGACGCAGTTCCCGCACAACTACAACCAAGTCTCGCGCGAGTTCATGTACTCGTGGTTCAACCAGCACCTGCTCGGCGGGTCCGGCCCGGTGGCCGAGTTGCCGTTCAAGCCAATCCCGCCGGCCGAATTGTCCGTCTACAACGCCGAACACCCGCGGCCGAAGGACGAGTTGACCGCCGCCGACCTGCGCAAGACGATGACTGCCAACGCGGAGAAGCAACTGGCCGCGCTGGAACCGAAGGACGCCAAGGACCTCGCCGAGTTCAAGCGCGTCAGCGGCGCCGCCCTCAAGGCGCTGATCGGCGAATCGCTCCCGGCCGAGGGGGCGCTGACCGTGAAGCAGAAGCCGACGGAAGTGATGCTCGCGGACGGCATCTCCATGCACCTCGCCGCCTTCGGCCGCAAGGGCGAAGGGGACAAGATCGCCGTGGCCGGCGTCTTCAAGGGAAAAGAAGCGCCGGACAAGATCGTGATTTGGGTGTCGCCCGACGGCAAGGCCAGCCTCTTCCAGAAGGGCGAACTGCACCCGGCCGCCAAGAAGCTCCTCGACGCCGGGTACGGCATCGTCGCCCCGGACGTGTTCCAGACGGGCGAGATCAAGGGCGATAAGCCACTTGCCGTGGACCAGAACTACGCCGGCTTCACCTACGGCTACAACCGCTCGGTGTTCGCCAACCGCGTCCACGACATCCTCACGGCCGTCCTGTTCGCCCGCGACATGCTGAAGGCCCCGACGATCCACCTCGTCGGCTGGGACGGCGCCGGCCCGTGGGTCGTCGCGGCCCGCGCCTTGTGCGGGGACGCGGTCAGCAAGACCGTTGCCGACCTCAACCAGTTCCGCTTCGAGAACGTCACTTCGACGAGTGATGAAAACATGTTGCCGGGGGCGTTGAAGATGGGCGGCTTGCCCGCCATGCTGGCCCTGTGCGCCCCGCACCCCGTGCTGGCCCACAACCACCAGGGCACGCACACCGGCGAACTGCCGAAGGCCGCCTACACGGCCGCCGGCAAGGCCGACGCCCTGACCCGCAAGCCGGAAAAGGCGACGGCGGACGAGGTCACGGCGTACCTGATCGGGAAGTGACCGCACATTTCTTGGCGAGCGGGGGGCGTGAGCCTCCTGTCTTCTGATCGTAAGAGAAGATCAGGGGGCTTACGCCCCCCGCTCGCCTGGGTTTTGACAGGGCATCTCATGAGAACGCTGGCCATCGGCGACGTCCACGGCTGCCTGACGGCCCTGGACACGCTGCTGGGCTTCATCCAAATGAAGCCGGACGACCGCCTGATCTTCCTCGGCGACTACATCGACCGCGGCCCGGACAGCAAGGGCGTGCTGGACCGCGTCATCCAACTCCGCCTCACCGGCCAAGTGGAGACCCTCCGCGGCAACCACGAGTTGATGATGCTCGCCGCCGCGGAAGACGCCACCGGCTTGCGCTTCTGGAAGTATTGCGGCGGGCAGGAAGCCCTCGACTCCTACGCGGAACTCGGCCGCGAAGCCACCATTAAGGACATCCCGTCCGCCCACTGGCATTTCATCCGCCAGAACTGCCTCGACTGGTACGAGACCGACACGCACCTCTTCGTCCACGCCAACGCCAAGCACGACTGGCCGATGAACCGCCAAGAGTCGCAGTACCTCCAGTGGGAATTCCTCGACCCGGAAAAGTTCAAGCCCCATTACTCCGGCAAGACGGTGATCTGCGGCCACAGCGAGCAGCGCACCGGCAAGCCGCTGGTCATCCCCGGTGCCGTCGGCATCGACACCTGGGCCTACGGCGGCGGCTGGCTGACCTGCTTGAACGTGGACAGTGACGACTATTGGCAAGCGAATGAGTTGGGCGAGACGCGGACCGGCCGGCTGGACGATTGAGGCCGGGACCGAAAGGAGCCAAGTCCGCCAATCAAGTCCGCCATCAAGTCCGCCAAATCCTCAATCGGACTTGGCGAAATCTCCCGAATGCGGCCGAGTCAGACTAGAGCATTTTCAGTTTCCGTGTGGCGGCCGGCGTGTGGTGGGTCCG
>JAYUGD010001091.1:0-8602 GCA_043767785.1 Zavarzinella sp.
TTGGTCAACAACGCCGGCATTACCTCGCTCGGCCGGCTGGACATTCTCGAAGCGACCGAAGAGAGTTGGGACACGGTCCACGCCATCAACCTCAAGGGGCCGTTCTTCCTCTCCAAGCTCGTCGCCAACCACATGCTCCACGTCGGCCCGGCCAAGCTCGCCCGCCCGGCCATCGTCAACATCTCCAGCCTGTCCGCGTTCGCCGCCTCGACCAACCGGGGGGACTACTGCATCTCCAAGGCCGGCCTGGCGATGGTGACGCAACTCTTCGCCCTGCGGCTCGCGGACAAGGGGATTCGCGTGCTGGAAGTGCGGCCGGGGATCATCGACACGGACATGACGGCCGCCGCCCGCGACCGCTACAGGGAAGAGATCAAAAAGGGGCTGACCCCCATGCCCCGCCTCGGCACCGCGGACGAAGTCGGCGCCACCGTCGCCTCCCTCGTCACGGCCGACTTGCCGTACTCGACCGGCGAAGTGATTCACGTGGACGGCGGGTATCACCTCCGCAAACTGTGACCTGATTTTCGTGAATCCACCCTCTCCGTTCCGGCATCTATGCCTATTCCAGACCGTAGCAACGGTTGACTTCCCTCTTGGAGAGACTCATGGCTCACGCACTGCCGACTTTGCCTTACGCCTTCGCCGCCCTCGAACCGCACATCGACGCCCTGACGATGGAAATCCACTCGCAGCGCCACCACAAGGCGTATGTGGATAACCTGAACAAGGCCCTCGACGCCCACCCGGACCTCGCCGCCAAGCCGATCGAAACGCTGCTGCGGGAAATCAAGTCCGTGCCGGAGGGCATCCGGCAGGCCGTCATCAACAACGGTGGCGGGCACCACAACCACAGCCTGTTCTGGACGGTCATGGGGCCGACCGGCGGCGGCGAGCCGTCCGGGGCCGTGGCCGACGCCATCAAGGCCTCGTTCGGGGACTTCGCCGCGTTCAAGGCGAAGATCAAGGAAAACGCCCTCGGCCAATTCGGCAGCGGCTGGAGCTGGCTGGTGTACAACCCGACGAGCGGCAAAGTCGAAGCCGTCAAGAAGCCGAACCAAGACAGCCCGCTGATGGACGGCTTGGTCCCGCTGGTCGGCGTGGACGTGTGGGAGCACGCCTACTACCTGAAGTATCAGAACAAGCGCCCCGACTACGTGGACGCCTGGTGGAACACGGTGAACTGGAAGGCCGTGGAAGAGAACTTGGCGAACGCGAAGAAGTAAGTTCTTCGCTCAACGCATCAAAAAGGGGCCGACAACGCTCAAGAGTGTTGACGGCCCTTTTTTTATTCCGCCTGCCACACGCGAACGGACCCGTCGCGTCCGCCGGCGGCGATCAGGCCGCCGGTCGCGGACACATTCAGGCAATGGACCGGGCCGCCGTGGCCGCCGAGGACGGCTTCCACTTTCCCGGTGGTCGCGTCCGTCCACTTCACCGTCCGGTCTTCTCCGGCCGTGACGAAATGCGTGCCGTCGCGGGAGAAGGCGACCGCCCAAATGTCGTCGTCGTGGATCGCGTCGTAACTGGCCTTCGGGCCGGCCTTTTCCACGTCCCATAGCCGCACCGTGTGGTCCCACCCGGCCGACGCGAGGGTCTTGCCGTCCGGGCTGAAGGCGACGGCGTACACCGGGCCGACGTGGCCGGGGAAGTTCGTGTACACTTTGCCGTCCTTCACGGTCCACATGCGGACCATGCGGTCGCTGCCGGCGGTGGCGACCAAGTCGCCTTTCGGCGAAAAGGCGACCGACATCACGATGCTGCCGTCGTGGGCCTTGAACGATTGCAACTGCACTGGCTCTTTGGCCTCGGCGTCCCAGATGGTGACGGTGCCGTCCCGCGTGCCGCTGACGATCTTCTTGCCGTCGGGGGAAAAGACCGCGCACCGCACGGGGAATGTGTGTTCGAGTTCGGAAACGAGTTCTTTCGACTTCACGTCCCAAATACGGACGTGGCCGTCGTCGCTGGCCGTCGCCACCTTGGACCCGTCTTTGTTAAACGAGACGGACCAGACGGGGGACTTGAATTTCGCGTTGTTCAACGCGCCGAGATCCTTGCCGTTGCGGGTGTCGTAGAACTTCACCTTCCCGCCTTCGCTGGCGGACGCCAGCACGCCGTTCGTCGCGTCGAAGGCCACGCCCCACACCGCCCCGTCTTGACCCGGCAGGACATACTTCGCGGCGACCGTGCGGTCTTGTGCGGGCGGGGGAACGTTCGCCACGAGGTGCGTGCCGCGCTGGCCCAAGACGGTCCACTTCGTGAACTTGGCCGCTTCCAAAAGAACGGCGGTTCCCGACAGCCCGAGCAAGACGGCCGCCGTGATCGGCGCGTTTCGGCGCCACCAGCCGCGGGCATAAGTCGGGATGAATCGCGAGCTGCGGCGGACCAACACCGGCGGGTCGTTCGCCGGCAGTCGGGCCAGTTCCGCGGTCAGGACGGCGGCCAGCGTGACGGCGTCCGGGTAGCGGTTCTTGGGGTGCTTTTCCAATAGCCGGTCCACGATCTCGGCGACGGCCGCCGGCACGGCCGGGTTGGCGTCCTGCACCGAGCGGTGCCGGGCCTCGGTGACTTGCCGCAGGACGACGAACGCGGAGGAGCCGCGGAACGGCGGGCTGCCGGTCAACATCGCGTACATCACGCCGCCGAGGCTGAACAAGTCCGTCGAGGCGCTTAGTTGGTCCCCGCGGGCCTGCTCGGGGGACATGTACAACGGCGTTCCGGCGACGAACCCGGTCTGCGTGATCTTCACGTCTTCGTTCAGCCGGGCCAGCCCGAAGTCGGTGATGAGGACGCGGTTGGTGGTTTGTTCGATGAGGATGTTGCCGGGCTTGATGTCCCGGTGGATCAGCCCGGTGGCGTGGGCGGCCGCCAACCCGGACGCGACGGCCGCGGCGATGCGGACGGCCTCCCGCACCGGCAGCGGCCCGTTCTGGTCCAGAAGCTCTTGGACGGACTTCCCTTTGACGAACTGCATCACGATGAACGACAGGTCGCGGGCCTCGACTTCCTCGACGTGGTGGATCGTCACCACGTTCTCGTGATTCACCCCCGCGGCGGCCCGCGCCTCGCGGCAGAAGCGGCCTTGGGCCTGTTCGTTCTTCGCGTACTGCGGGTCCAACACCTTGACGGCCACCGTGCGCTGAAGGCAGGCGTCGAAGGCGCGGAAGACCATGCCCATGCCGCCCTTGCCGACCAACTCGACGATTTTGAAGCGGTCGATCTGGCCCAAGTATTCCGGCTCCTCGGCCGGGTCGAGGAAGGCGTAGGCCTTCGGCCGCGTCGTTCCGGAGTCGGTGACGGCGGGCGCGTCGGCCGTCACCGTGAGCGACGGGGAAAGTACCGCCGGGTTCGGCGTTTGCAGTTCGAGTTCCACATTTCTCAGAGCCGGCCAGAACGCGGAGCGAACCTCGGGCGGCGTGTCCACTTTCGCCGAGCGGGCCGCTTCCATGATGCCCGTGGCGCCGACGGCGATTTGTTCGATGCGTTCTTGGCACGGCGGGCAGTCGTCCAAGTGACGGACAACGCGATGCTCCTCCGTGTCCGTTAGCGCGCCGGACACCATGCGCTGAAGCGTGGCGTCGTCCGGGCAGGCGGCGGTCGCGGGCGTCAAATCGGCGTTCATGCTCGGTGACTCGTCACTCGGGGTTGAGTTGGGAAATCTCGTCCCGCAGGCGCGAGATGACGCGGCTCTTGGCCACGTACACCGCCCCCGGCGACATGCCCAGCTCTTGGCCGACGTCCTTCGGGTTGAGGCCGTCCACGGCCGTCTTCCAAAACGCCTGCCACGTGGCCGGCTTGAACTCGTGCTTGACGCGCTCGGCCGCCCACGCGAACGTCTTCCGCTCGTACTCTTTGTCCCACTCGTCGCTCTCCCCAACCCGATTCGGCAATTCTTCCAGCCGCTGGTGGGAGTTGCTGTCCCCGGCCCCGCGCGCCTGCCGCGTCCGCGCTTCCAAGAACGTGTAAATCTTGTTGCGCGTGATCGAGTACAACCACCCGCGAAACGTCCCCTTCGCCGGGTCGTAGTTCAGCCGGCCCATCGCCCCGGAGACGGCCCGCATCACCTCTTGCATCAAGTCAGCGGCGTCCGCGTCTTGCAAGCCTCGCTTGCGGGCGAAGCCGTAGATGATGGTGGCGTAGAGTTGGACAAACTCCTTCCACGCGGTCGCGTCGTTGGGGTCCCGTAAGCGAACCAGCAGGCTGGCTCGGGTCAGGGGAGGCGCGCTCATGCGTCGGTTCCTGCGGGACTATACGGGGGCGGCGTCCGAGTCTTGCACGGGCCGGCCGTCATTCGGCGGTGAGAGGGATGTTTCACGCAAACGATTCGCCATATTGTAGGAAGCAGCGAATGTTTACCACCCGCCGGGCGAACTACTCGTTGGCCGGATTGTGTAACCGCTCTCCCCCGTGACACTTCGGACGCCCAAACCGTGGACACCCCCGCCGGCGGCCCGCCGACTCCCGCAGACGCCCCGGCGACGGACGGGCCGGTCATTCTGTGCGGGCTGGGCCGCTTGGGCATGCGCGTACTGAATTGTTTGCGGGCCACCGGCGTGCCCGTGGTCGTGATCGACACCCATGCTTCCGCGAACGATCCGCAACTGCACGGCATTCGCGTATTGACGGGTGATTGTCGAGACCGGGCGCTCTTAACGGAGGCGGGAGTGCCGACGTGCCGAGGCGTGCTGATCCTCACCAGCAACGACTTGGTGAACTTCTCCGCGACACTGATGGTGCGGCAACTAGCCCCCGGCGTGCGTGTCGTGATTCGACTGTTCAACCAAAACCTCCTGAACCGGCTCGGGAAGACGGTCGCTAACGTGGTCCCCATGAGCGTCTCGGCGCTGGCGGCCCCGCTGCTCGCGTTGAACGCCGTCACCGGCGAAGTCGCGGGCATGTTCGCCGTCGGGGCCGACCGCTTTCAGGTGGTCGAACTCACGGTGGCCGAGCATTCCCCACTTCATGGGCATACGATCACCGAGGTCAACGGGGTCGGCGAGTACCTGCCGATTTCCCATGCCACGGCCGGCGGCGCCGTCCACTTTCTGCGGTACATCGACCCGAATCACCGCTTTGAAGCAGGCGAGAAAATCACGCTCGCCGGCCGGCCCGCCGACCTGCGGAAGTTGAACGCCCCCGGTGAAACGGAATCCGACGTCGTCCTCTGGGCCGGAAAACTCCGGCGGGCCGGCCGCATTGTCTACCGCACCTTCGCCGAGACGGACTTGGCGGTTAAAATCTGCTCGATCACGTTGGCCGTCGTCGTGTCGGGCAGCGCCGCGACGTATCACTGGGGCCTCGGCCATTCGTGGGCCGACGGGGTGTACCGCACCATCAGCGTCATTGCCACGGGGGCCGAGTTAGGAGCCGGCGATTACGAGGGCTGGGGCAAAGTGTTCGTCAGCGGCCTGCGCATCTTCGGCACCGCGTTAGTCGCCGCGTTCACGGCCATCCTGACAAATTTTTTGCTGCGGGCCAAACTGGGCGGCGTGTTCGAGGTCCGGCGCATCCCGGACGGCGGGCACGTCGTCGTCATCGGCCTCGGCAACGTCGGCTTTCGCGTGGTCGAGGAACTGGTGCAACTCGGCGAGCGAGCGGTCGTAATCGAGTCGAAGAAAGACGATGCCTTCGTGAACCGCTGTCGGCGCATGGGCGTGCCGGTGATCGTCGGCGACGGCACGTTGCCGGAAATTCTCCGGCAAGCGCGGGTGAAGCACGCGCGGGCCGTCATCTGCGCCACGTCGGACGACTTGCTGAATTTGGAAATCGCCATGCTGGTCAGCGAGGGGAACCCGAACCAGCGCGTCGTCGTGCGGTTGGGGGACAGCACGCTCGCGGAGACGGCCCGCACGGCCGCCGGCGTGAAGATGGCCCTGTCGTTGCCGGACCTTGCCGCGCCCGCGTTCGCGGCCGGACTGTTGGGGGACCGCGTTTCGAGTCTGTTCCACGTGAACGGCCGGACGCTGGCGGCCGTGGAACTGAACGTCACGGACGCGGACGAACACCAATTCATCGGCCATTCGCTCAAGGCCATCGCCATCGACTACGGGTTCCTGCCGGTGGCCGTGTTCGACGCGGCGGGGAAGCCCAAGGAGTACCGCAACGCCTTGCAAAAGGTGCAGGCGGGCGAACGGCTGTTGGTCATCCTCGCGCTGACCGACCTTGATCGGCTCACGCGAAAAGTGCGGCCACCGAAGACGTCGTCCGTCTTCGTCAGCAGTTTCCCGCTGCCGGCGGTTGACGCGGTAAAAGCTCGACTCTGCACGCAGCGCGGTCTCAGTTCCGACGGCGCTGACGCGGTCATGGAAAAGCCGCCGTTCTTGTTTGCCGGCGATCTGACTCGCGGCGAGGCGGAGGAATTGATCGATCATCTGACGCGGGAGAAAATGTCGGCGTTTCTTTCCCCGCCGAACAGTCGCGAAATGTGAAGAAATTGTGAAGCTCTGCCAGCCACTCTGCCATTGCGCGCGACCGATTTGCCAAAATCGGGGCAAAACAGCGGCTTTCCGTTTGCGTGGCCATCAAACGGATCGTATCTTCACGGTCCTTCAACTTACCACTCCGTTAAAGCAACTGCTTGACAGCGTTGATGTCTTCGCGTAGAAGTTAAAGCAGTTGTTTCAACACCCTGTTTCTCTCCCTGACCTTTGAATCAACATGGCGCAAGAAATAGCGGCTGACGACGGACTTGCGGGTGCCGACGCGACCCGGCAACGCTTGTTGGAAGCGGCCGAGGAAATCTTCGCCGAGAAGGGCTTCGAGGCGGCCACGACACGCGAAATCTGCGAGCGGGCCGGCGTGCGGAACGTGGGGGCGATCAACTACCATTTCCACGGCAAGGAACGCCTGTACGCGGAGGCCGTCAAGTACGCGATGTCCACCTGCGTGAGCGGGGCGGCGTTCCCCGAGTGGCCACCGGGGACGCCGCCGCGGCAAAAGCTGCGGGACTTCATCCGGGTGATGATGACGCGGCTCTTGGACGTCCCCCGGCCGGCGGCGATGCACCTGATGAACCGCGAGATGACGCGGATCGCCCCGTCGGACATCACGGCCCACGCCGTGCGGGAAAACATCAAGCCGATGGCCGACTTGCTCACGCACATCCTGGCCGCGTTGCTGCCGGGCGTGTCCTTTGAGAAGCGGGTGCTGATCGGCTTCAGCGTCATCGGCCAGTGCCTGTACTACCGCCAGAACCGCGTGGTGGGCGAAGTGCTGTTCGGCCGGGACGTGACGAAGAACTACGACGCGGAATACCTCGCGGGCCACATCGCCGACTTCACGTTGGCGGCGGTCGGCGTTCAAGAAGTGGAGTGATTGGCGATGGTGTGGATCGCACTCAAGATGCTTACTGGCGACCGCACGAAGTACGTGGGGATCGTCTTCGGCGTCGCCTTCGCCTCCATGCTGATCTCGCATCAAGTCTCGATCTTCCTGAGCATCATGGCCCGCTGCACCTCGTTGATCCGCAACGTGCAAGAGGGCGAAATCTTCGTGATGGACCCCACGGTCCGACAGGCCGACGAGGTGATCGGCCTCTCGGACGACGACCTGCACCGCGTCCGCGGCGTGGACGGCGTCGCGTGGGCCGTCAAGTTTTACCGCGGAACGGTGCGGGCCAGATTGCCGGAAGGCGGCCCGGCCGGGCACGGCGACTTCCGCAGCGTGGTGTTGATCGGCTTGGACGACGCCACGCTCGTCGGCGCGCCGCGAAAGATGCTCATGGGCAGCGTCGAAGACCTCCGCAAGCCGGACGGCGTCATCATCGACGAGGCCGGGTACTTTTACCTGTTCCCCGGCCAGCCGCACCGCATCGGGCAAACCATCGAGATGACCGACCGCCGGGCCGAGATCGTCGGCATCTGCGAAGTCGGTCAGCCGTTCCAATCGATGCCGATCTTCTACACGAAATACTCGCGGGCGATGCAGTATTCCCCGCCGGAACGCCGGCTACTCTCCTACGTCATCGTCGAGCCGGAGCCGGGCGTGCCGGCGGCCGAGGTGGCCCGCCGCATCCAAGCCGACACCGGCTTGCAAGCGCTGACGAAAGAAAACTTCCGCTGGAACACCATTGAGTTTTACCTCAAGAACACGGGCATCCCGTTCAACTTCGGCATCACGGTCATCCTCGGGTTCGTAGTCGGCGTCGCCATCGCCGGGCAGACGTTTTACCTGTTCACCATCGAGAACCTGAAACAGTTCGGCGCCCTCAAAGCGATGGGGACGAGCAACCCGCGCATCGTCGGCATGATCCTGACGCAAGCCCTCGTCGTCGGCCTCATCGGTTACGGCCTGGGCGTCGGCGGCACTGCTTTGTTCTTCACGCTGACGCAGGGGGCGATACCGCTCAAAGGCTTTCACATGCTCTGGCAGGTGATGGCCGGGACGGCGGCGGCGGTTTCAGTGATTGTCGTGATGGCGAGTTTGTTGAGCATTCGGAAAGTGTTGGTGCTGGAGCCGGCGGTGGTGTTCCGGTGAGGGTGACGGAATAATCCCGGGGTTCGCCGAGCCTCACCCACGGGCTACACTCCGAGCTTGTGCAAAAATCGTCGTCGCGCCATGAATGAGACAAAGAACCTTGGGTGAGCGAGTCCGCCGGGCGTAC
>JAYUGD010001092.1:0-3093 GCA_043767785.1 Zavarzinella sp.
CCACGAACCCGCAAAATGTGGAACTGGAGTCCACCCCGTTCGACGTGTCAGCGCCGGAGCTTCCTTACGAGGAGGCATTCCCACGGGATTGGGCCGCCCTCGAATCGTGGCCGGACAAGTTGCGGCCGATCACGGACACATGGAACTTCCAGCCGATGGTCTTCGCCGCGTGGCCGCGCATCGTGGGCTGCCTCAAGACCGGCGTGTCCTACACGCGGGCGTTCGTCTCGGCCCGGCAATACTGGGAACGCAAATGGGGCGGCGGCACGACGGAAGTGGCCGTGAGCCAAGTGTCGGCCCATCGCTCCTTCGGCCTGTTCGCTCGACGCTTGATGGCCGACGCCGAGCCGTTCGCCGCCGCGTACAACGCCGCCATCGGCGACTACCGCCGCCAAAACGGCATCAAGAGCAAGAACCACCCGGCCCCGGAACTCCAACGCTCAGACGACCTGACCGAATCCCCCTTCTGGATTTGGCGAACCGACGACCCGGTGCGCCACCGGGTCTTTGTGCGTCGCCGCCCGGACGCCTTGGAAATCTGGGCCGGGCCGAACCAGTTGGCGGTGACACTGCCCGGCACGACCGCGTGTTGCGGGGCGATTTCCGCCGCCGGTTGGAAACTGCGCCCGCGTGCCCTGACGCTCACGCTCTACAGCCGCCTCGCCCTCGCCGACCTGTTCATCCACGGCATCGGCGGCGGCAAGTATGACGAGGTGACGGACGAGATCATTCGCCGTTACTTCGGCATTGAGCCGCCGGAATACGCCGTCGTCAGCGCGACGATCCGCTTGCCGCTTGACCGCTTCGCGGCCGACGGAGAAACCTTGCGGTCACAACAACGGCTGATCCGCAACCTGACGTGGAACCCGCAATACTTCGACGAAGCCCGGCGGGCCGCCCCGGCGCTGGCCGAAGCCAAGTGGAAAATCGCCCTCGACCGGCCGAATGACCGGAAGGCCCGCCGGGAGTGGTTCCGCACCCTCGCGGATCTGACGGCGCGGATGCGCCCGGCGACCGCCCCCCTATCAACGACCGCGGCCGAGAAGCTGGCCGCCATCGCCGCCGAGTTGGACGCCAACGCCGTCCTCGGCCGCCGGGATTTTTCGTGGGTATTCTACCCGGAATCACTGCTGGAACAGCGGTTCCGGCCCCTCCTCGGCTGACCGCCCTTGCGGCTTCCCGTAAAATACTTTTACCCGCCCCGCCGCCTTCCTCCTTGAGACAATCCATGAGCCGATTCCGCTTGGGCGTTGCCCTGTTGCTGCTCGCCGCCCCCTTGCTCCACGCCGACGACCCGTTGGCCCAGATGAAGGCGGACCTGTTCTATCTCGCCGGGGACGAGTGCGAGGGGCGCGGCCTGCGGACCAACGGGCTGAACAAGGCCGCCGACCGCGTCGCCGCCACGTTCAAGGCGGCCGGCCTGAAGTCCGGCGCCGCGGACGGGACTTATTTCCAGCCGTTCGTCGTCAAGGAGTCCTACCTGACAGACGGGGCGCAGAAGGTCGCGCTGGCCGGCCCGGCCGACGCCACATTAGAACTGGCCCTCGACAAGCAGTTCTGCGTCAGCGGCGTCACCGGCAAAGGAAAAGCCGGCGGCGGGGTCGTCTTCGTCGGGTTCGGCGTCTCGGCCGGCACGAAGTACGACGACTACTCCGGGTTGGACGTGGCCGGCAAAGTCGTCGTCGTGATGCGCCAAGCCCCCAAGGCCAAGGTCGGGGACAAGGCGCTGTTCACCGACGATGAGTTTCAAAAGTATGCCCCGTTGATGGCCAAGATGGCCGAGGCGACGAAGCGGAAGGCGGCGGCCGTCCTCTTCGTCAACGACGCGGACAAGGCCGGCAAGGACGACCCGCTCATGGGCTACGCTTACGCCCAGGACTCCGGCAGCGTCGGGGAGGTTCCGGCCTTCCACGTCCGGCGAGAGGTGATTGACCAGATGTTGAAGCCGGCCGGCAAGTCGCTGAAGGCTCTGGAAGAGGCGATCATCAAAGACGCCAAGCCGCAGAGCCTCGCCATCGACGGGTGGACGGCCAACGTCGAGGCGAGCGTCGGCGTCAAGGAACTGAAGGTGAAGAACGTCGTCGGCGTACTGGACGGGGCCGGCCCGCTGGCGAACGAGTCTGTGGTGATCGGCGCCCACTACGACCACCTAGGCCGCGGCGAGACCGGCACCCGCAACGCGGGCAGCACCGAGATCCACTACGGGGCCGACGACAACGCCTCTGGTACGACGGGCCTGATGGAACTCGCCCGCCGCTTCGGGGCGATCAAAGACCGGCAGGGCCGCCGGCTCGTCTTCCTCGCGTTCTCCGGCGAAGAGCGCGGCCTGCTCGGCTCCCTGCACTACACGAAGAACCCGTTGTTCCCGCTCAAGGACACGGTGGCCATGCTCAACATGGACATGATCGGCCGCGTCCGCCCGGATAAGGACACGAAGCAGGACAACATCCTCGTCGGCGGCGTCGGCTCGGCCAAGACCTTCGACCAAATCCTGGACGAGAGCAATAAGGCCCTGAACTTTAAGTTCGACAAGTCGCAGAGCGGCACCGGCCCGAGCGACCACACGTCGTTCTACTTGGCCGGCGTGCCAGTCTACTTCTTCTTCAGCAAGGACCACCCCGAGTACCACACCCCGAAGGACAAGCCGGAGACGGTCAACCTCACCGGCATCAAGAAGGTGGCCGACCTCGTGGAAGTGATGGCCACGCGCATCAGCGTTGAGCCGAAGCGGCCCGAGTACGTGGCCGGCAAGGGCGGGTCAATGTCCGGCGGCAGCGGCGGCGGCCCGAAGATCGGTGTCATGCCCGGCTACGACGAGACCGACACCCGCGGCATGGCCATCGAAGGCGTCGTCCCCGGCGGCCCGGCCGAAAAGGGCGGCATGAAGAAGGGCGACCGCATCACGGCCATCGCCGGCAAGCCCGTCAAAAATGTCCAAGACTACATGAAGGTCATGGGCGGGGCGAAGCGCGGCGAAGCGCTGGAGTTCGACGTGCTGCGGGAAGAGAAGCCGGTGAAGTTGAAAGTAGTCCCGCAGTAAGTTGGTGTGAATTGAGGAAGAGAAGACAGGGGGCTGACGCCCCCGCTCGCCTT
>JAYUGD010001093.1:0-3092 GCA_043767785.1 Zavarzinella sp.
CGCTCCGCGAAAAGTCGGAACTTCCCCTGCGGGCGGCAGACTCTTCGGGCAGGAAGCTTGGCGTTTCGCGGAGCGAAAAGCGACGATGCTTACGCCTGGCCTCATTCGTTCCGATCCAAAATCTCCCACCATATGCCTTTACGTTGATCGCAAGGCCGTTATACTGACGGTCGCACTCTCCCCCACCTTGCGAGACACCTTGCCATGCCTGTCCAAGAGCTGAACGCGCTGATTGCCGGCCGCGTCACGGACCAGAACGCCCGTTTGACGCAGGCCACCGCCGACCTCGACACCGCGAAGCGGGCACTGACGGCCGCGAAGGCCTTGGCGGACGCGGCCCCCGCGGACGAGGGGTTGAAGGCGGCCGCGCAGGCGGCCAAGCACACCGTCGATCTCGCGGAGGAGGGCCTCACGTTCGAGAAGCAGCAGTTGAACCTCCTCTTGCGGCCCGCGTGGTATCAGAAGGCCGACATGTCTGTGTTGGGGTACGTGCTTCAGTGGGCCGTCTTCGGTGGGCTGGCGCTGACGGTCCTGATCTACCTGTTGAGCGGCACCACGGGCACGTCGGCGGCCGGGGCGACGCCGCGCGGCATGATTACCTTCCTGATCGCGGTCGTCACCGTCGGCATCGCGATCATTCTGGTCCTGGCGACCGTCATCTCCGACAGTTCGGACCGGGAGCGGCGCTTCTCGCAAGGGAAGGAAATCCTCACCGCCTTCCTCGGGATCCTCGGCACCATCGTCGGGTTCTACTTCGGCGTCTCCAAGGACGAGGCGAAGGGCCTCGAACTCGACACGGTCGCCATCGTCACCGGGGACAACGGGATCCCCGCGCTGACCGCGACCGTCCGCGGTGGGAAGGCCCCGTATGCGTACACCGTCACCTTCAAGCCGGCCGCCATCCCGGCCGTGGAGGGCAAGTCGGCCGACGGCAAGATCACGGCCCACATCGACAAGCTGACCGCGGACACGGACGTCACCTTCAAGGTCGCCGTCACGGACAGCGAGGGGAAGACCGGCGTGTTTGAGCAGAAGGTGGCCGTCAAGGCGCCGAAGCCGCCCACGCCCTTGCCCGAACCGAAAAAAGTTCCGTGACGCCGGCGGCTCCTGTCCGCGCCGCCGGCCGGGCGTTACGATCTCCCTCACGCCCCGCCCGACAAGGAGTCCCGATGAGCCGCGCTGACGACGAAGCCGACCGCCCCCGGCGGCCCGCGGAATACGACGACGAGTATGACGACGAAGCCGACGGGGCGCGCCGGCCGCGGCGGCGGCCCCGGCCCATCGGCGAAGATCCGGGCATGCGGATGTTGTTGCCCGTCGGCCGGTCCGGGTGGGCGATCGCGGCGGGGTACTTGGGGCTGGTTTCCGTCTTGTGCGTCCCCGGGCCGTTGGCGTTGATCGCCGGCCTGCTGGCCGTCCGCGACATGCGCCGCCACCCCGAGAAGCACGGCATGGGCCGGGCCGTCTTCGGCATTATCATGGGCGCGCTGGGGTCGGTGGGCTTGGCCTTGTCCGCGGTGGGCATGATCGCCGGGGCGCTGAACGGGAAATAGGCAGTCTTCCGAAGCTGTGGAAGCCCGCTCTCCGCTCCGAAGACTCCACGTCGCGGTGACACGGGGTTTCGGCGGCGGGGCCTTTCTCCTTTACACGACCCCCGCCGTGGGGTACGATCTCTTTCACCTGCCTGACCGACCCGCCTGCCGCCACATTCCCGCTTCCGCGTGGAGATTTCTAATGGCCGTCCCCCCGTTCGTTTGCCGCCGGCCGTCGCGGCGCTCCTTCTTGCAAATCGGTTCCCTTGGGGCGGCCGGCCTCGCTCTCCCCAATCTGTTGAAGGCGGAGTCGGCGGCGGGGGTCACTTCCTCCACGAAGTCGGTGATTCTGATTTACCTCGTCGGCGGGCCGCCGCACCAGGACATGTTCGACTTGAAGCCGGACGCGCCCAAGGAAGTCGCGGGGCCGTGGAAGCCGATTGCCACCAGCGTCGCCGGCATCCAGATTGGCGAGGCGTTCCCGAAACTCGCCCGCAACATGGACAAACTGGCGATCATCCGGTCGCTGGTCGGGAATCAGGTCGATCACGACGCGATTCAGGTGTTCAACGGGCGCCACCCGAAGAAGCCGACGCCGCCGGGGGGGTGGCCGCAACTCGGGTCCGTCGTGTCGCGGGTGCAGGGGAGCGCGGACGGGACGGCGCCGCCGTTCGTGAGCCTGTGCTACCCGATCACGCACGGCCCGTACAACGAGCCGGGGCCGGGCTTCTTGGGGTCGTCGCACGCGGCGTTCCGGCCGGTGGGGCCGACGCGGGACGACATGACGCTCCGCGGCGTGGCCGTCAACCAGTTCGCCGACCGCAAGACCTTGTTGCGCGGCTTCGACACCATGCGCCGCGACGCCGACACGAACGGGCTGACGACCGGGATGGACGCCTTCAACCAGCAAGCCTTCGGCCTGCTCACGTCGTCCCGGCTGGCGGACGCGCTGGACATTTCCCGCGAGCCGGAGAAGGTCGCCCGCCGCTACGGCTACGGCGACCCGAAGATCGCCCAAGACGGCGACGGCGGCCCGCGCGTCCCCCAAAGCCTGCTGATGGCCCGCCGGCTGATCGAGGCCGGGGCGCGCGTGGTCACACTCAACTACAGCAAGTGGGACTGGCACGGCGGCAAGGGGAACGAAATCTTCAAGCGCGAGGCCGTGGACTTCCCCATCTTCGACGAGTGCGTCAGCGCCCTCGTCGAAGACCTGCACGCCCGCGGGCTGGACAAGGACTGCACCGTCGTCGTCATGGGCGAGTTCGGCCGCACGCCGAAGATCAACGCCCAAGTCGGCCGCGACCACTGGCCCCAAGTCAACTGCGCCCTGCTGGCCGGCGGCGGCATGAAAATGGGCCAGGTGATCGGCTCGACCGACAAGATCGCCGGCGAGGCCGCCAGCCGCCCGGTGACGTTCGGCGAACTGTACGCCACGCTGTACAAGAACCTCGGCATCGACGCCAACCGCACGACGGTGACGGACTTGAACGGCCGGCCGCATTATTTGGTCGAAGAGGGGAGCGAGCCGTTACGGGAATTGGCTTGAAGAGAAGACTTTTT
>JAYUGD010001094.1:0-3092 GCA_043767785.1 Zavarzinella sp.
TTTTGGTTTTCCTCTGTGCTCTCTGTGTCCTCTGTGGTGAAGTTCTTCTCTTCTCTCTTATCCTTATCCGTGTTTGATCCGTGGCTAAAAATGTCTTCTCCTTGGCCTCAATCCTTCAGCAAGTCGGCCGGCTTCACGCCCTTCACGTACCCGTTGTTGCGGAACGGCTGCGGGTCGAACTTGCCGACGATGTCCACTTTGGCGGCCGGGTCGATCTTGTCTTCCAGCCCCAACGCCCAATAGGTGGCGTTGACCAACAATCGGCGGAGGGCTTCGTTCTGGAAGTCTTGCGAGGCGCCCATCGTCGTCGTGAACACGCGGCCTTTCTTTTCCCCGTAGGTCTTCACCCACGCGACCGGCATCATCGGCTCGTTCTTCGGCCCGGCCAGCGGCGAGGAGTCCTTCTTCATCCCGGTGAGGACTTGGCCCATGATCAGCGGCTGGCTGTCCCCCGGCAACGGCAGGCGGACGCCGTACACGTCGGTCGGCCCGAAGATGTCGGCGTCCTTGACGCCCTTGAGGACCGGGTGACTTTCCTGGCCCTTGGCGATCAGACCCAGCGTTGCCTGGGAGCCGTGGTTGCCGTGGTGCGTCTTCCACGTCTCGCCCAGCACGACGCGGCCGAAGCCGTCTTCCCAGCCCGCTTCCTTGCTGGTCCAAGTGTACTTCTTGAAGCCGGACTTGCCGTCGAGGTTGAAGGCGTGCGTCGCCGTCCGCAGGCCGATGACCGGCTTGCCGGTCTCCAAGTAGTCGGCGACGTGCTGCATCTGGTCGTCCGGCAGGTTGCGGAAGCGGGTGAAGATCACCATGAGGTCGGCCGTCTTGAGGGCGTCCAGGCCGGGGATGTTGTTGGTGGTGTTGGGGCTGATTTCGCCGGTCTTCGGGTCGACGGCGAACAGGACGGTACACTTGAAGCCGTGGTGCTTGGCGAGGAGTTTCGCCAGCATCGGGCACGTCTCCTCGGAGCGGTATTCTTCATCGCCGCTGATGAAGACGATGTGTTTATTCTTGGCCGTGCCGGACGGCTCAAGGACGATCCACGGGTCGTCCGCCGCGCGGAGCGGGGCGACGGCGGCGACGAGCAACAAACAGGAGAGATGAGTCTTCATGGGGTGCGTGGTCTGGTTGGGGTTCGCGGGCGAACGCGGGTAGTTCCCAAGGTACAAAATCGGGCGGGGGAGTGCGAGAGAAAATCGGCCCCCGGCGATTACTTCCTCAACTGCTCCCGCAGCCAGGCGGGGCGGTTGGTCGTGATGCCGTCCACGCCGAGGGCGGCCATCCGCTGGGCGACGGCCACGTCGTCCACCGTCCACACGTACAACTTCAACCCGGCGGCCTTGATCGCGTCGGCGTAGGTCTTGTCCAACAGGGGCGAGGCCGACAGGTCCAGCCCGTCCGCGTGAATCTCCTTGGCCTTGGCGACCAGAGCCTCGGCCGTCGGCGGCTGGCCGGTCTTCCGGTCCAGCGTCACGAGCCAGTACGCCGGCACGGCCGGCCGGGCCTTCTTCACGGCCGCGATGACGGCGGCGTTGAACGCGATCACCGGCGTCTGCGCCGGCTTCAGCTTGGCGGCGTCGATCACCGTCACCAACTCCGGCACGGCCTCCGGGCCGCACTTCACTTCGATGAACGCCGTCTTGCCGGCCGGCACGGTGGCCAGCATCTCGGCCAACGAGGGGATCTTTTCCCCGGCGAACGGGGCGCCCTTCCACGCCCCCACGTCGAGTTTCCGCAACTCGTCCCACGTGGTCTTGGCGACCGGCGCCGCCACCCCGGCCGTCCGCTTCGTGTCGGCGTCGTGGATGACCGCCAAATGGCCGTCCTTGGTGAGGTAAATGTCGAACTCCGACCCGTCGGCCTGCTGCTCCCACGCCAGCTTGATGGCCGCCACCGTGTTCTCCGGCGCGTCGTGCGACGCCCCGCGGTGGGCGACGATTTCGGGCGGGGTGGCGTCGGAAGTCATGGCGGAGGCGAGAAGAAGGGTCATCGCGAGCCGTTTCATCGGCGACCTCACGGGGGGAGAAAACAACCTCACCCCCCGGCCCCCTCTTTTATACCGCACGCGGCCAAGATTGATCTTTATCGGTCGCCCCTTGTACTCCTCACGCTCCGCGTGAGGATCGCTTCCCCCCACGGGAAGCGGTCGTCTCGGACGGGAAGCCGGACCTCACGCGGAGCGTGAGGCGTACAAGGGGCCGACCACCGGTGGCATCATTCTTGGCCGCATGCAGTATAAGGCGAGGCGGAGGCAGACGGCTTGCTCCCGTGACGGGGTTGTTTCACCCCGGCGGGTCGCGCTCCTCTGCAAAGAAGCTAGCGGCCTAACAGGATCGCGCGGCCGATCACACTCGTGTTACGCTCATGGCTCGCCAAAACCGTCACTTACGCCGCCTTCGCCTCGCCGTCCGCACTCTTCTTCGGCCGGGCCTTGATGTCGAACAGCCCAAAGATTTCGTCTTCCGAGAGGCCCAGGGCGGCCGGCGGGCCGTTCTGGTTGAGCAGGTCGTTGAAGATTTTCCGCTTGGCTTCCAGCACGTTGGCGATGCGGCCCTCGATCGTGTTCGCAGACAGGAACCGCGTGACCGTGACCGGGTGTTTCTGACCCACCCGGTGCGCCCGGTTGATGGCTTGATCCTCGATGGCCGGGTTCCACCAGCGGTCGAACAGGAACACGGAATTCGTGAACTGGAGGTTCAGGCCGACGCTGCCGGTGCCGTAACTCATCAGGATGACGTGTTTCGTCGGGTCCGATTTGAAGCGGTCGATGACGGCCGGCCGCTGGGCCGACGGGATCTTCCCGTGGAACTGCATCGGGCCGAACGACGCCAGCGCTTTGGCGAGCACCTCCAGCGGCTCGACCCACTGGGAGAAAATGATGGCCTTGCGGCCGTTGGCGGCCACTTCCTCCATGTCGGCCAGAATGCGCTCCAGCTTGGAGCTGGCGCCGGTCACCGGGTCAAAATTGCAAATCTGCTTCAACCGCATGACCAGTTGAAAGACGTGTTGGACAGTGATCGTCTCCCCGAGGTCGTTGAGCCGGACGACGCCTTCCTTCTCGGCAAGGTCGTAGGACTCTTGCTGGTCCGGCGTCA
>JAYUGD010001095.1:0-3087 GCA_043767785.1 Zavarzinella sp.
GTATTGACCGGCGCCCCGTTGGGGCCAAAAACATTGTGTTCGACATGTTACCCAGAGCGTTCCGCTCTGGGCTATTCTCCCGCGCCCCGTTGGGGCGAAAACGAAGAGTTCACCCCGTCGGCGCCAGTATCTCCAACACGGAAATCGCCGGCCGGTCGTCGAAGAAGATGACGCCGGTGCGGCCGTACAGTTCCGGCGTCCCCACCAGTTCCATCTCACGGGCCAGTGTCGGCCCCGGGTCTACCTTCAGAAAACTCGTCGGCTCGATGCGGCGGAGGACGTTGTTTTCCACAAGGATGCGGCCGAGGGGGGTCTTCTCCGCTTTGATGCTGTCCCGCACGGGCGCGGAGCAGCAGGCGAGGTTGATGCGGACGAAGCCGAATTGGACGACGCGGCCGGTGCCGCGGAGCGTCAGCAGAATGCGCCGGTGGTAGATCGCCCCTTGATGCCCGGACGCCAGCACGCGGACATCGACGGCGTCGCCGTAGAAAGCTTCCACCGTCTCGGTCATGTGCATGGGGTGGGCGAGCAGCCCGTAGTACGGCTCGGGCAACCGCACGGCCGGGACGACCGTGGCCGTGGCGTCGGCGGGCCAGTGGTCGGCGTCGATGGTGACGAGGGGGAAGAACTCACTCATCGGGTTTCAGATTTCGGCTTTTCCAGCACGCTGTCCACGAGGTAGTACAGCAGCTCGCGGAACGCGGCCGGCTCGACGGCGGCCGCGATGGCCTCGGCCCGGGCGCGGTACTTCTCGACCAAGGCGGCCGACTTGCTGAACACCTTGGCTTTGCGGTAGATCGCCCGCACGCGGCCCACGGTCTCCGCGGCGGCCGTGTCGTCCGGGGAGCCGTGCTCGCGGGCCGCCGAGATCAGGGCCAGCAGGTCGTTCTTCTCCCCCGACTCCAGCGCGAGGGCGAGCAGCAACGTGGGGCGGGCGGCCAGCACGTCTTGCCCGGCGATCAGCTTGTTGTGGCCGTCCTCGGCCCAGTCGCTGAGGTCGTTCAGGATTTGGAAGGCGACGCCGAGGTGGCGGCTGAAGTCCGCGATCATCTTCTCGTAGGCGTCGGCCGGGCCGGCCAGGCGGACGCCGGAGTACAGGGCCGCCTCGAACGCGGGCGAGGTCTTCAGGGCGTAAATGTTCAGGGCGTCGGCCGGCGTGAGCGCCTTGTCCGGGGCGTCCCGCCAGAGCAGTTCGGCCCCTTGGCCTTCGGACAGTTTCAGGTGGGCGTCGGCCAACTTGTCGAGAATGTCGGCGGCGGTCTCGGCCCCCAAGACTTTCCGCTCCCGACTGACGAGCCGATAGCCCAGCCCGATCAAATAATCCCCGACGTTGATGGCCGTCCCGATGCCGTGCGTACGGTGCAGCGTGGGGGCGCCGTAGCGGTAGGCGTCGTCGTCCTCGATGTCGTCGTGGACGAGCGAAGCCTTGTGGAAGGCCTCGATGGCGAGCGCCGCCTTCTTCACCGGGTCCGGGATCGGCCCCCCGCCGGCGAGGGCGTCGTAGGCCGCCAGCGTGATGAGCGGGCGGGACCGCTTGCCGCCCTTGGCGAGGAAGTCGTAGGCGATGGCTTCGTGCCGGGCCAGCGGGGAGTCGCCCGCGCGGGTGTGGGGGGACAGGCGGGCGAGTTCGGCCGGCGCGAACAGGGCGTCGGCGGCCCGGATCAAGTGCGTACAGGGGATCGTGGAGCGGGTGGCCGGCCCGGCGTTCAACGCATTTCTCCGCAGGGCGCTGTCGTCGTCGGTCACACTCGCCACGGCAAAAATCCTTGGGTGGGTCGGGCACGGCGGGGTTGGGAAGATTATATCAACCCGGCACGGCCGTGGGCGGCGGGTCGGGGATTCAAATCTCCGCAAACACCTCGGTCGCCCGCCGGCTCAACGACTCCCAATCAAAGTGTCCGCACACCCACTCCCGGCCACGGGCGCCCATCGCCTTCAACTCCGCCGTGTCGTTCAGCATCTCCGTCAGCAGGGCGGCCAACGGCTCCGGGGTGTCGCAGTTCACGACGCGGCCGGTCTCGGGGATTCGCATGGTCTCGGCCGTCCCGCCGGACGCCCCGGCGACCACGGGCTTGCCGCACGCCTGGGCTTCCAACAGCACCATGCCGAAGCCTTCAAAGTCTTTGCCGATGGTCCGGTTCGGCAGAACGAACAAGTCGCACTGTTGATAGCAGCGCATGAGCGTGTCGTCCGACACTTCGCCCATGAACCGGACGTTTTCGGCCACGCCTTCGGCCTCGGCCAGTTGTTTCAAGCGCGGCAACTCGTCGCCGTCGCCGGTGATGGCGTACAGCACTTTCGGGTGGGCCGCTCGAATCGTCTTCAAAGCCTTGATGAGGCAGTCATGCCCCTTGCGCTTTTGGAGCCGGCCGACGGTGAGCAACACCGTGCGGCCGGCCCAGCCGAGATCGGCCCGGACGTGATCGTCGGCGGGGACCGGGGTGAATTTCTTGGTGTCCACGCCGGGGTAGAGAAGCCGGACTTTGGCCTCGGGCAACTTCCACTCCGTCAGCAGCATGTTTCGCGTGTTATTGCTGTTGGCAATCACCAGGCTCGCCCCCGCGAAGACGCGGCGGGTCATCCACGCCAGTTCCCGGCTCGTCGAGGAGACGCCGACATCCTCCCCGTGGACGTAGCACAGGTACTTCGTGCCCCGCCGCAGTTTGACCAAGTAGGCGACAAACCCTTCCGGCAAGTTGCGGGCGCAGTGGATGGCTGTGATGCCCTCCCGCTTGGCGATCTTGCCGACGCGCGAGGCGAGTTTCAGGTAATGCTTCAGGTTGCCGAAACTGCGGATGCCGCGCGTCCGCATTTCGATGGGCATCCGCATCGTCTTCACGTCGTGCGTCTGGTCGAAGGCGTCGGCCCCCGGCCCGTCGCCGGCGGCCACCAACACCTGTTCGCGGGGCAGTCGGGAGTAAATCTCCCAGAACCACCGGCCGCTGCCGCCGGTCTTGGGCGGGAAGATGTCGCTGAGGAGGAGGATTTTGGCGGGCATGGGGGTCTCTGGGGCTGGTTCTCATTCCTTTTTACGGAGGAGAGGTCAAACCCGTCGGTCAATGATTTGTTAGCCGCGACGCGGAGGCT